>JAQVGR010000023.1 GCA_028696635.1 Candidatus Krumholzibacteriia bacterium
CAGGCAGTCGCTCCCGATAGTCACCCCCTCGCCGACGCAGACGAAGGGACGGATCGTGGTCCCGAACCCGATCCTCGCGCCGTCCTCGATGACGACGTACGGTCCGACGGCGACATCGTCGCCCAGCTCGACGCGGCTGCCGATAACGGCCGTCGGATGGATCCCTCGAGGGTATGTCTCCCGGGGGTTCCCCGCGAAGAGACGGACGACCTTGAGAAATGCGAGGTAGGGATTGTCGATGCGGATTATCGGCCCCGCGAAATCGCCGTTGCCGGCCGCGATGACAGCCGAGGCGCGCGTCGAGCCGAGATAGGCCTCGTACTTGGGGTTGGCGAGGAAGGTGATATGCCCCGGCACGGCCTCCTTGATGCCGGCGACTCCGCGGATCTCGACCGATCCGTCCCCTATCACCTCTCCCCCGACGACCGACGCAATCTCTTTCAGCAGATATGAGGGCATCTGGAATCCCGTTCCTGACCCGCCCCGGGCGCGGATGCGGGCGGAAAGATTGTACTCCCCGCCCGGATCGAATGTAAACACCGCAGTGCCGCCCGGCCGATCCAACGCCGCAAACTACTGATTCGCAGGCATTTGCGCTTCAAGGCGTTCTATAATCAGATCCGTCAGATCCATATCGGGGGCCGCGTAGACCAGCGTCCCCTGGGAGGAGTCGAGCACGAGGGAATATCCCTGCTCCTCGGCAACCTGGGCGATCACCGCGTTTATCTTCTCGACGATCGGCTCGGTCAGCTCCTTGTTCCGGCGAGCGGCCAGGCCGTCGTCGCTGAAGGTATCCTGCATGTATTTCTGGTACTCCTGCATCTTCTGGTCGAACAGGAGCTTCTTCTCGGCTATCTTGTCCTCGCTCAGCATCAGGCTCTGGCTCTGAATCTCCTCGCGCATCCTGGCAAGCTCTCCCTCCATCTCCTCGGCCTGCTTCTTCCAGGATTCGACCTCTTTCTTGTAGACCTCCTCGGCCTCGACCGTGTCCTTGAAGTTCGCGAAGATCTTGACCGTGTCGATGTAGCCGATCTTGACCTCGGCCAGCACCGGCGCGGGGAGCAGGGCCATCAGATACACGCCGAGCATCGCCGCAGCTATCCGTTTCATGATCCGCCTCCTTGCCGTTCGGTCCGAATTCCCCGAAAGATAATGAACGATCCGCATCCGGTAAACCGATTTTTCAGAAGAAGGTGCCGAATGCGAAATGAGGCTCCCACCCGGGTCCGCCGTCCTTGTCGAACCCGTACCCGTAGTCGAATCCGAGGTTGCCCATCCCCGGTATCTCTATCCTGACGCCGACCCCGAGCCCCCGCTTGAGGCGGTAGAGGTTGGCGTCCGCCATCGAGTTCCAGCAGTTCCCCGCGTCGAAGAAGATCAGCCCGTAGACGGCCTGCGAGAACGGGAAAACCAGTTCCTGTATGAACCGGGTCATGAAGGTCCCTCCCCTGTACAGGTCGTTCCCCTCGGGGACGACCTCGTAAAAATCGTATCCCCGCAGGGACTGGGACCGGTTCCCCCCGAGGCGGAACTTCTCGTAGTCCTGGACGGTCGATCCGCCGTAGCCGTTGATGCTCGCCACCTCCGCGTCGAGGTGGAAGGTGAGCTTCCAGAACAGGCTCCGGAACCACGAGAGGTTGGCGCTGTTGCGGATATACTGCACGTTCCCCCCGAACGGCCCGCCCGCCACCTCGGTGCTCCAGGTGGCGGTGGAACCGCGGGTCGGGTGGAACGGGCTGTCGGTCGAGTTCCGTATCAGGCCGAACTGCACGCTGCTTTTGTTCAGCGGCCAGTCGATGCTTCGAAGCGACCCGGTCTCGGGGTACGACTCGTCGAAGTCGGTCAGATTCACCTTCTCGAACCGGTATCCGAGGAAACCGCTCGAGTAATCGAGCAGCGGCAGGGGGTGAACCGCCCGCACCGAGAAACCGGCCCGCCGGTCCTTGTAGTACTGCTGGCTGACACGATCCTGGATCCAGTTGAATACGCTCAGCGTCATCGAGGTCTGGGTCCCGCGGAAGTATGGCTCGGTGTACCTGAAATTCATGTTCTGCCGGTATCGCCCGAACTCCCAATCGAGGCCGACGCTCTTCCCCCTCCCGAGGAGGTTGCTCTCCTCGATCCCGACGAAACCGGTCAGGCGGTTGAGCTGCGAGAACCCGAATCCTCCCCGGAAGTTACCGGTCTGCTTCTCCTCAACCTCGATCAGCAGGTCGATGTCGCCCGTGTCCCCGACCGGAGCCGTGTCGATCCGGGGGGGGCCGTTGAAATAGCCGAGCTGGAAGATGTCCCGGACGCTCCGCTGGACGTCGGCGAGTATGAAGCGGTCCCCGGGATAGACTTCGAGCTCTCGCCGGATCACCGACTCGAAGGTCTTCGTGTTGCCGCTGATCCTGATCTCCCGGATCGAGGCCGGTTCATTCTCGACGATGCGCAGATCGAGGTCTATCACGCGGCGGCGCACACGCTCTCGCGGCTCGATCCTGCTCCAGATGAATCCCTGCTCCCAGTAGAGGCTGCTGATGCCCATCTGGGTCATCTCCATCGCCGTCTTGGAGAACGGGCGCCCCTTCTCGAGAAGGATCAGCGGCTCGATCTGCTCGTCGGCGATCTCCTCGTTTCCGCTCCACTCGATGTCGCCTGCGTAGTACTGCTTCCCCTCGTCGACGCGCAGGTAGAGGTCGACCTTCTCCCCGCCGCCGGACTCCTCGGTCGTCTCGAGCGTGACGGCGGCGTCGAGATACCCGAGGTCCTCGTACAGCCGCTTGATCCGCTCGAGATCCTCCTCGAGGACCTTCGGCTTGTACTCGCCCCCCCGGTACCATCGGTCCTCCTTGCTCTCCATGACGCTCCTGATCCGGTCGCTCCCCACCGCGCCGTTTCCGAGAATGTCGATGTGGCGTATCTTGACCTTCTTCCCCTCGGAGATCGCGTACGTGACGAACACCTTCCGCTCCTCGCGGCCCGGAGTCCTCCTGACCTTGACCGAGGCGCGGTTGTATCCCTTCTCCGCATAGAGCTCCCTGATAGAGGCAACATCCTTCGTGATCACGGCGGGGCGGGCGAAATATCCCTCCCGAAGCAGGAGCTTCCCTCTGATATCCTCGTCGTCGAGCTTGCTGTTCCCCTCGACGACGACTCCCTGCACCCGGGGATACTCCTCGACGACGAGGCGTATCACCGCCTTGCCGCCCTCCTCGGCGTAGAAAGCCCGCACATCGGCGAAATCCTTCGTCCGCACGAGCCGCTTGATCCCCTGGGATACGCGCTCCGCGAGGAACTCGTCCCCCTCCCTGAGCCCGAATATCGATACGATCTTCGTCTCCGAGACGAAATAGTTCCCCTCGATATCGACGCGCGCCACCTCGATCGCGCCGAGCGGCGAGGCGGCAAGGAGAATCAGGCATATCGTCATCGTTCTCAGCATCATATGCACTCCGCAAAGGTCGAGGGATGCTATCACAGCCCCGGCCCGCCGTACACCAAAAAATCCGAGCCGGCTCCCGCCCGAACCCGTGAGCCGGCGGCGCAGCGGGGCCGCTGCCGTATACAGGGGTTGTCGGACGCAGGTCCGGCTCCGTCTGGAGCCCCGCGTCGCTTCGCGGGGCTTCATCAGCTTATACGGTGGAAACGGGCTGGGGTTCCCCGAATCAGCCCTTCAGGGAATCTGCCTTGCTGCCCGTCTCAAAGGTCAGGCGGTCCGATCCCGGCACTGCCGTGATCTTCAGCGAGTCGTTTCTCGTGATCTCGCCGGCGAGCATCTTCTCGCTCAGCGGGTCCTCGAGGAGCTTCTGGATCGCCCGCTTGAGCGGCCGCGCCCCGAGGGTCGGATCGAACCCGCGCGAGAGGATGAACTCCTTCGCCTCCATCGTGATCTCGAAGTCGAGGTTCATCGCCTCCAGCCGCCGGTAGAGGTCCCTCAGGAGGATCTCGACGACCTTCATGAGGTCCTCCCGGTCGAGCTGCCGGAACACGATCAGCTCGTCGATGCGGTTTATGAATTCGGGATTGAAGATCTGTCTGGCAGCCTCCATGATCTTGTTCTTCATGTGCTCGTATCCCGCATCCGTCTCCCCGTCCTCCGACACGAATCCCATCCCCTTCTTCCCCCTGACCTCCTTTGCGCCGGCGTTGGACGTCATGATCAGGACCGTGTTCTTGAAATCGACCCTGCGGCCGAACGAATCGGTCAGGGACCCTTCCTCGAGGATCTGCAGGAGGAGGTTGAACACGTCGGGGTGGGCCTTCTCGATCTCGTCGAGCAGGACGACCGAGTACGGTTTGCGGCGCACCTTCTCGGTGAGCTGCCCGCCCTCCTCGTACCCGACGTAGCCGGGAGGCGCCCCGACCAGGCGGGAGATTGCGAACTTCTCCATGTACTCGGACATGTCGATCTGGATCAGCGCGTCCTCGCTCTCGAAGAGGGTCGCCGAGAGGGTGCGGGCCAGCTCGGTCTTGCCGACTCCGGTCGGTCCGAGGAAGACGAACGAGCCGATCGGCCGGCGAGGGTCGCGCAGCCCGGCCCGGTTGCGCCGCACGGCGCGGGCCACGGACGCCAGCGCCTGCTCCTGGCCGATGACGCGCTTGCGGAGCTCGTCCTCGAGGTTGAGGAGCTTGACGGTCTCCTCCTCCTCGACGTCGGAGACCGGTATCCCCGTCATGTCCGATATGACCCGGGCGATGTCCTTTTCCGTGACTATCGATTCGCTCTCCTGGCGCGACTCGGACCACTCGCGGTGCATCTCCTTCAAGCGGGCGCGCAGCTCTTTCTCCTGGTCGCGGAACGACGCGGCCTTCTCGAACTCCTGAGCGTGGATCGCGGACTCTTTTTCCTTGGAGACCTGCTCGATCCGCTTCTCGAGCTCGCGGAGCTCCGTGGGGACGGTCGTCACCGAGAGCCTCGCTCGGGCCCCCGCCTCGTCGATCACGTCTATCGCCTTGTCGGGGAGGAACCGCCCCTGGATGTAGCGCTGCGAGAGGTGCACCGCCTGGTCGATCGCGTCGTCGGTGAACTTGGTGCGGTGGTGCGCTTCGTACTTGTCGCGCAGGCCGCGGATGATCTGTATCGTCTCGTTCTCGGACGGCGGATTGATCATGATCGACTGGAAGCGGCGCTCGAGGGCGCCGTCCTTCTCGATGTGCTTGCGGTACTCGTCGAGGGTCGTCGCCCCGATGCACTGGATCTCGCCGCGCGCCAGGGCCGGCTTGAGCATGTTGGAGGCGTCGATCGCCCCCTCCGCTCCCCCGGCGCCGACGATCGTGTGGATCTCGTCGATGAAGATGATGATCTGGTCGTTGTCACGTATCTCGGCGATGATGTTTTTAAGACGTTCCTCGAACTGGCCTCTGTATTTTGTTCCCGCAACGACAGATGCGAGATCGAGGGTGGTAATGCGTTTATCCTTGAGCAGCTCGGGCACCTGGTTGGTGACGATCTTCTGAGCGAGCCCCTCGATGATCGCCGTCTTTCCGACTCCCGGCTCGCCAATCAGGACGGGATTGTTCTTCTTCCGCCGGCAGAGTATCTGGACTATTCTCCCGATCTCGCGGTCCCGTCCGATGATCGGATCGAGCTTGTTGTCGCGCGCAAGCTGCGTCAGGTCCCTTCCGAACTGGTCCAGGGTCGGCGTCTCGCTTTTGGCCTTCTTCCCCGCGCGGTTCGGCCCCCCGGCGGCGCCTCCCTGGTGGATCAGCTTCATGATCTCCTCGCGGACCCTCTTGCGGTCCACGCCCAGCTCGAGCAGCACCCGTGCGGCCACACCCTCTCCCTCGCGGATGAGGCCGAGCAGCAGGTGCTCCGTGCCGACGTAGCTGTGGCCGAGCAGCCGCGCCTCCTCGATCGAGAGCTCGAGAACCCTCTTCGCGCGGGGGGTGAGCGGGATCTCTCCAAGCGTGAGCGTGCCGCCGCTCGGCTTCACGATGTTCTCGATCGCCTGCTGGATCTGATCGAGATCGAGCTCGAGCTTGAGAAGGACCCGCGCGGCGATCCCCTCCCCCTCCCGGACGATGCCCAGCAGCAGGTGCTCGGTTCCGATGTAGTCATGCTGCAGCCTGTTCGCCTCGTCTCTGGCGAGGTAGATGACCTTCCTGACTCGTTCGGTGAACTTGTCGTTCATATCGGGGGGTCTCCCTTGTGTCTCGTTCCGGCCGCGGGGCTTCAGCCCCCGCCGAGCCTCGATCTAACGTAATCGGCCCTGCTCCTGTCCCTCTCCTCCGGCGCCATGACCTTGTCATAGAGGAACTGCAGATGCATCGGCTGTATCATGATCAGCATCTCGTTCACATCGGCCAGCGTGACATCCGTGATCATGCCGAGCCCTACCCCGAGACGCAGATACGATATCATTCCCATCGCTTCCCGGGAGGTCAGCAGACGCGCGCTTCGAAGGATGCCGTACGACCTCCAGACCTTGTCTTCCAGCAAACTCCGTGCCTCCTTGAGCAGCGCGTCGCGGGCTTTCTGTTCGAACTCAAGTACTTTTCTGACATGGGATTCCATGCTCGAGACGATATCCGGTTCTGAGAGGCCGAGGGTGATGCTGTTCGATATCTGGAAAAAATTCCCCGTTACCTCGCTCCCCTCTCCGTAACTTCCTCTTACGCTGAGCTTTACATGTCTAAGCCCGTCGATGACCTGCCGGATGTCCCCGTTGTGCACCAGCCCGGGGAGGTGTACCATCGCCGAGGCCCGCAGCCCGGTGCCGACATTCGTCGTGCACGCCGTCATATACCCGAACTGTTCGGAGAAGGCGAATTCGAGGGCCCCGTCGAGCTCGTCGTCGAGGACGTTGAGGCGCGTGAAGGCGTCGGCGAGCGAGAGCCCGCAGGCGAACGACTGCAGCCGCAGATGGTCCTCCTCGTTGATCATCACGCTGAGGGTCTCCCGGGGAAGGACGGCGAGCGAGCGATTGACGTAGCTTCGGACCATCTCCTGGGAAATGAGCCGGCGCTCGGCAAGCACCATGCGTTCGGGCTCCGACGTCTCGTCCATATCGATCAGGAGCGCGCCGGCCATCGACGGCGCCTCGGCGATCGCGGAGCGCACCTCGGAGCGCACGGCGGCGAGCTCCGCCTGATCGGCGCAGTGCGTGAAAGTGCGGCTCTCGAGATTGCGGGCCAGCCGGATGCGCGAGGAGAGCACCATCTCGCTCTGCTCGGCATTCTCGCGCAGCCACGCCGCAGGCGTGCGGAGGAGTTCCTGGAGCTCCTTCGTCATGATCCCTTCCCGTCCGCGAGGGAGCGGCGCAGCGACTCTATCTCGTCGCGCAGCTCGGCCGCGCGCTCGTAATTCTCGGACTCGACGGCGGCCCTCAGCGTGCTCCTGAGCTCCTTGAGCCTCCGCCGGGTGGTGGCTCCGTCTGTGCAGAACCGCCGCGGGACCTTGCCGAGATGGCGCGCGTTCCCGTGGATCCGCTTGAGGACCTTCGCGATATCGGCGCCGAAACACTCGTAGCATTTCGAGCATCCGAGACTCGCCGATTTGCTGAAGGCCGCATAGGTGCGCCCGCAGGTGGGGCATCTGTTCGCCGTCCGGTGGCCCGACCGGGGGGGAGCCGCCGGGTCGTCCATCAGCCCGGCGATCAGGTCGTGTTTCTCGAAGTTGCTCTTCTTGAGATACTCGAATCCCTTCTCTTCGGCGCACTGGCGGCAGATGTGTATCTTCTGCACATCGCCGCCGTCCACGTTCGTGAAATGGATCGTCGCCGTCCTCGTCTTGCAGAACTGGCAGAGCATCGCTGTCACCGCCCCGCGGGGACGAGCAGGCCGTCCTCGAGAACGAAGCCCCGGTCGGCGCGCTCGAGCAGTTCCCGCTTGTGCGTCACGATGACGAAGGTCTGGCGCTTCTTCCTGCTGAGCTCGAGCAGCAGGGTATGCAGACGTTCGCTCGTCCTGTCGTCGAGATTCCCCGATGGCTCGTCCGCCAGCACGATCGCCGGCTCGTTCATGAGAGCGCGCGCGACGGCGACGCGCTGTTGCTCCCCGCCGGACAGCTCCGCCGGACGATGCGTGATCCGCTTCTCGAGCCCGACGTCGGCGAGCAGCGACGCCGCCCGTTCGTGCGCCGCGCGGTCACGGACACCGCCGAGTACGGCGGGCATCATCACGTTTTCGAGGGCATCGAACTCGGGGAGCAGATGATGGAACTGGAACACGAATCCCAGATCGCGGTTCCTGATCTCGTCGAGTTCGCGGTCGGAAACGGTGAACGGATCCCGCTCCCTGATCAGTATCCGTCCCCCGTCGGGGGCGTCGAGCGTGCCGAGAACGTGCAGGAGCGTCGATTTGCCCGCTCCGGAGGCCCCGAGCACGGCGATCACCTCTCCTTCGCGGGCGCTGAAATCTATCCCCTTGAGCACCTCGATCGGCCCGGCGCGGCCGGGGAAGCTCTTCGTGATCCGCTCCGCCTGCAGGATGCTCATCGCGATCACCCCGGGAAATATACCGTTTTGTCCCGCCCGGGGCAAATCCCCGGTGCCTACTCGTACTGTATCGCCTCGAGCGGAGGCATGTTGCACGCCTCCCAGCTGGGGTACAGCGTCGCCAGGAACGAGATGGCCAGCGAAGCGGCCGCCACGATCGCCACGTCGATCCACCGGACGACGACCGGAAGGGTGTTGATGAAATAGACGTCCGGCGGGAGATCGAGCTCGACCGCCGAGAGGAGCGCGCAGACGCCGAGACCCGCCGCCACGCCGAGTGCGGTGCCCACTGCTCCGATGATCGTCCCCTCCATCATGAATATCGACATGATCCCCCACGACGAGGCGCCCATCGATCGGAGAATCCCTATCTCGCTTCGCTTCTCCATGATCACCATGGTAAGCATCCCCACGAGGTTGAACGCGGCGATGAGGATGATCAGCGTCAGCAGCAGGAACATCAGGATCTTCTCGACCTTGATATAGCTGAACAGGTTGCTGTTGAGCCGTATCCAGTTGTTCGTGCCGAAGTACCCCTCGCCCGCCAGACGCTCGTCTATCTCGTCATCGACCCGCGCGGCCTTCCAGATGTCGTCGGTGCGAACTCCGATCCCTCTCGTGGACGCCTCGAAATCGAAGAAGACCTCCGCCTCCGCGATGTCGATGTACACGAACCGCGAATCGAACTCGAACACCCCCGTCTTGAACGTGCCGATCACGCGGAATTCGCGCGTTCTGGGCCTGACCTCTCCGAGGCGCATCTGGGACGGCGCGCTGACCAGGGTGATGGTCTCGCCGGGGTAGGTCTTCAGGTCATCGGCGAGGTCCTGCCCGAGGACGACTCCCGGCAGTTCCCGGTGATCCTCGAATCCCGACGCCTCGAACGAACGCACCGGGGGAGTGAACGAATCGATCACCGTCGAGACGGTCCGCTCCCGGTCGAGATCGACACCCTTCGCTATCACGCCCTTCGTCTTGACGCGCACCCCGGGGATCAGCTCGTAGTACAGGAGCGCCTCCCCCCTGACGAACGGGGATACTGCCGTGACACCGGGGACCTCCATCACCAGCGCCGCCGTCGAATCGATCTTGCTCCACGATTCGGGGACGCTGGCGAAGACGATCACATGCGTGTTGAACTCGACGATGCGGTCGCGGAGCTCGCTCTCGAAGCCGTTCATCAGCGAGAGCACGATGATGAGCACCGAGACGCCGACGAGCGTTCCCCCGACGGCGATCATCGTCACGCGCGAGACGAACCCGCTTCTGCGGCGGGCCCTCAGGTATCGCAATGCGATCGCGAGGGAATAGTGCATCGCTCTACCGGTCCCTCCCCTGCTCGGGCCTCATCGCGGGGAAGAGGATCACGTCGCGGATCGAGTGCGAATCCGTCAGCAGCATGACGAGCCGGTCTATCCCGATCCCGAGCCCGCCCGTCGGGGGCATGCCGTGCTCGAGCGCGCGCAGGTAGTCCTCGTCCACCGGATGAGTTTCGTCCGCGCCGGCGGCTCTCATCCGCGCCTGCTCCTCGAACCGCGCCCGCTGGTCGAGAGGGTCGTTGAGCTCGCTGAAGGCGTTGCCGGCCTCGAATCCTGCGATGTACGGCTCGAAGCGCTCGACGAGCCCCGGCTCGCAGCGGTGCGCCTTCGCGAGAGGGGAGATCTCGACGGGATAATCGGTGATGAAGACGGGCTGGATGAGCTTCGGTTCGACGAGCTCCGAGAAGATCGCGTCGATGAGCCCGGCGCGTCCCGAGACGCCGCCGACATCGACGCCGTGCCGCTCGGCCTCGCTGCGAAGCTCCGCCTCGCCGGCGCCTCTCAAGTCGGCCCCCGTCGCCTCGGCTATCGATTCGAAGAAGGTCATCCGCCTCCACGGCGGCGCGAGATCTATCTCGCTGCCTCCGTACGTTATCGTCGTCCCGCCCACGACCTCCTCGCAGAGCCTGCGGTAGAGATCCTCGACGAACCGCATCATGTCGAGATAGTCCCAGTAGGCGGCGTAGCATTCGAGCATCGTGAACTCGGGATTGTGCGATCGGTCCATCCCCTCGTTCCTGAAATCCTTGCAGAACTCGAATACGCGGTCCATGTGGCCGACGATGAGCCGCTTGAGGTACAGCTCGTCGGCGATCCGCAGATACAGGTCCATGTCGAGCGCGTTATGATGCGTGACGAACGGTCGCGCCATCGCTCCCCCGTAGACCGGTTGCAGGATGGGTGTTTCCACCTCGAGGAACCCGTGCTCGCGCAGAAAGACCCTGATCGAATCGATAATCCGCGTGCGCGCGAGAAACGTCGCCATCACGTCGTCGTTCACGATCAGATCGACGTAGCGCTGCCGGTACCGCAGCTCCTTGTCCTGCAGGCCGTGGAACTTCTCCGGCAGGGGGCGCAGCGCCTTGCTGAGCAGCTCCACCGACTCGATGCGGACAGTGAGCTCGCCGGTCCTCGTGCGGAACAGAGGCCCGCGCACGCCGACGATGTCTCCCAGGTCGAGCAGACGGAAGAGCTCCCAGATCCTTCCGTCGA
>JAQVGR010000400.1 GCA_028696635.1 Candidatus Krumholzibacteriia bacterium
ACGGGCTCTTCACCGTCGCGGAAGGCGCGAACACCTTCTACCTGCTCGGATTTGAGTACACGGGGGATCTGAGCGCCTACGATGTTCAGCTGACGCTGATCTTCCTGCCCAGCTCGTACGGCACGGTCGATCCGACGCTGGCCGGCGGGGCCGACGTCCCCGACGACGAGGCGCCCTCCCGCGTCATCACCGCCGCCGACGCCGACCGCGAACGGCTCGCGTCGATAGAGGCGGACAACGAGCGGATGCGCCGCGAGATGGAGGAGATGCGCGCCGAGTTCGAGCGGCTCAGGGCCGAGGTGAGCGACAACAGGCAATAAAACCATCGATCGGCGCAGGCACAAAAAACGGGGCGGGCCGCCTGGCCCGCCCCGTTTCGCGTTCGACGCTGCGACGCCGTGCTACACGACGCCCTGGTCCATCATCGCGTCGGCGACCTTGATGAAGCCGGCGATGTTGGCGCCCTTGACGTAGTCGACGTAGTCCTTGCTCTCCTTGCCGTACTCGACGCACTGCTCGTGGATCGCCTTCATGATCCCGAGCAGGCGCTGGTCGACCTCCTCGCGGGGCCAGGAGAGGCGAAGCGAGTTCTGCGACATCTCGAGGCCGCTCGTGGCGACGCCGCCGGCGTTGGCCGCCTTGCCGAGGCCGTAGCAGATCTTCGCGCCCTGTAAGACCTCGATCGCCTCGGGGGTGCTCGGCATGTTGGCGCCCTCGGCGACGCAGATGCAGCCGCTCTTGATCAGCGCCCGCGCGTCCTTCCCGTCGAGCTCGTTCTGCGTCGCGCAGGGAAGGGCCACGTCGCACGTGGCGCTCCAGGGACGCTTGCCCTCGAGGTACTCGCACTTGTACTTCTTCGCGTACTCGCTGATGCGGCCGCGCTTGACGTTCTTGAGCTCCTTCATCCACGCGAGCTTCTCGCGGGTGATCCCGCTCTTGTCGTAGATCGCGCCCCCCGAGTCGGACATCGTGACGACCTTCGCGCCCATGTCGAGCGCCTTCTCGACGGCGTACTGCGCGACGTTCCCGGAGCCTGAGATCGCCACAGTCTTGCCGCTCATCGAATCGCCGCGGACCTTCAGCATCTCCTCGGCGAAGTAGACGGTGCCGTAGCCGGTCGCCTCGGGACGGATCAGCGAGCCGCCCCAGTTGCGCCCCTTCCCGGTCAGCACGCCGGTGAATTCGTTGCGCAGGCGCTTGTACTGGCCGAAGAGGAAGCCGATCTCGCGGCCGCCCACGCCGATGTCGCCGGCGGGAACGTCCGTGTCGGGTCCGATGTGGCGGAACAGCTCGGTCATGAACGACTGGCAGAAGTGCATCACCTCGTTGTCGGACTTGCCCTTCGGATCGAAATCGCTGCCCCCCTTGCCTCCGCCCATCGGGAGCGTGGTGAGCGAGTTCTTGAAGACCTGCTCGAAGGCGAGGAACTTCAGCATGCCCAGCGTGACGGTCGGGTGGAAGCGCAGTCCGCCCTTGTACGGGCCGATCGCGCTGTTCATCTCGATGCGGAACCCGCGGTTGACCTGTATGTTCCCCTTGTCGTCGACCCAGGGTACGCGGAAGAGGATCACGCGCTCGGGCTCGACGATGCGATCGAGGATCCTGGCCTTCTTGTACTTGGGATTCTTCGCGATGAACGGCTCGAGCGCGGTGACGACTTCCTCGACCGCCTGGTGGAAATGCGGCTCGTTCGGGTCGCGGGCCTTGATCTGCTCCATGAATTTATCGACGAACTCGGACATTGCACGCCTCCCGGGTTGCTGTCCTGCACATTCCTGGTCCCGTCGCCGGGAACCCTGCACCGTGAATGATAGACGCCCAGCCGGAATAAGACTGGAGGAAAAAGATACATGGAGCCGAGGGATCTTGTCAACCGCGGAAAATGATGCGGGCTCAGGATGTGACCCGGCCGGCGAGGACGCCTTTGAGGGTGTCGCGCAGCTCGTCGGAGGTGTACGGCTTTGCGACGACCCCCTTGAACCCGTAGCGCCGGAACTCGGTCAAGGCATGGTCGCCGAGATACCCGCTCGAGATCAGGGCAACGACATCGGGATCGATCTCGAGAAGCCGCTTCATCGCCTCGCGCCCGCCCATCCCGCGCGGAACGCTCAGGTCGAGGATCACCGCGTCGAACGGCCGGCCCGCCTCGGCCGCCTCGCGGTAGAGACGCACCGCCTCCTCCCCGTCGGCGGCGGGAACCGTCTCGTACCCCATGATCTCGAGCATGCGCGTCACGACGGAACGCAGCATCTCCTCGTCGTCCATGAAGAGGATCCGCCTCCTGCCCGAGTTCTGAGCGAAAGAGTCCATCTCGAATCCGTCCGGGGGAGAGCCGCGCGGGGCGCAGCCGCTTCGCTGCCTCGCGCCGTATATTCTAACTATACACCCGGCGGAGGCCGGTGTCCACCTGCGAATCGCGCGCCGCCCCGGACCCCTCACCCCTCCGAGGCGGCGATCTCCTCGAAGGTCCGCCCGGTGACGACCGACGTATCGAACGACTCGACGGGAACGGAAGCGGCGCTTGCGCCGTCCTGCTTCTTCCGCAGCAGGAGCCACTGCTCCTTCCCCCCCGTCCCG
>JAQVGR010000401.1 GCA_028696635.1 Candidatus Krumholzibacteriia bacterium
CCATCGCCTCGATCTGGAAATCGGGTGACCGGTGGATCTGTACATCGACAGAATCTCATGCCCCGTCACCAATCTCGGCCCCGGAAGGCGGATCGGCCTGTGGGTCCGGGGATGCGGCAGGGGATGTCCGGGGTGTATTAGCGGCGATCTCGCCACGCGCGGAGAAGGTTCGCGCCGGACGGTCGAGGAGGTCGCCGGGGCGATCGTATCGATCGCCCCGGGGTTCGACGGGCTGACGATCAGCGGCGGGGAGCCGTTCGACCAGCCCGAGGCCCTTTGCGAGCTCTGCGAGATCATCGTCGAGCGGACCGGACTCGATATCCTTGTCTACTCGGGGTACACGCTCGAGGAGCTGAGGGAGGGTCCGCCGGCGGTCGCCACCTTCCTCGGCCTGGTCGACGTGCTGATAGACGGACCGTACATCCGCGAGCTGCCGGGCACGAAGATATGGCGCGGCTCGGACAACCAGCGGCTGCACTGCCTCTCCGGGCGGGCGCAGAAATACCGCCGATTCGACGAGGCGGTCTACGAGGGGGCCCGGGAGCTTCAGTACGAGCTTACAGACGACGGGGGACTGCGGATCGTCGGCATTCCGGAGCGCGGGTTCGAGGAGCGGTTCGAGCGCGTCGCACGAAGCCGGGGCGTCACCGTATCGAAGCGGAGCAGGAGTCGATGAAGGAGAAGATCTGCCCTTATTGCGGAACGGCCAACGACGACATAGCGCACATATGCCGGGAGTGTCGTCGTTCGATCGACCGCGTCCGCCCGACAGATCGAGGCTTAGAGGTGGCCGAGCCCTCTGCCCCGGCCGATCTGGCGCCCGCGCCGGAATGCGAACGTGAGGACCGGCCCGGAGGCCCGACGGTCGAGTGCGTCTCTCGTCCCGGGTTCGCCGCCCGCATTACCGACGGTGCCGTGATGGGGCGCGGCGCAGACATCGACATCTCCGGCGTCGATCCGGAGTGTTACACCTCGCGCCGCCATGTCCTCTTCACCCTTTCGATGGGCAGGTGGTGGGTCGAGAACCTCAGCGAGGGGAGCAGGACCGAGCTGATGACGAGGTCGGGCCCCGCCCCGATCCGGCAGGGCGGCAGGGTGTGCGTCGAGAATGGCGACATGCTGACGCTCGGCGACAAGGTGTTCGTCCTGAGGATGGAGCGATGAGGACCGTGACGATCGCCGGGGCGAGCGACCCGGGGTGCGTTCGAGCCGAGAACCAGGACCGATACCTGATCGACCGTGTCGTAGCGCAGTCGATGCGTTGGTGCCTCTCCGTGAGCGCGGACGATCCCGTGTTCGCCCGCGACGGGATGCTCTGCGCCGTGGCGGACGGTATGGGCGGCCACCGCGGGGGGGCGGAGGCGAGCCGCGTCGCGCTCGAGACGCTC
The DNA here is from genome assembly GCA_028696635.1 of Candidatus Krumholzibacteriia bacterium. GTDB lineage: Bacteria > Krumholzibacteriota > Krumholzibacteriia > Krumholzibacteriales > Krumholzibacteriaceae > JAQVGR01. The sequence continues at coordinate 1,389 of JAQVGR010000401.1, forward strand.
GCCGGCGCCGACGGCGGGGGTCGCGACGCGAACGGGGCATGGATATCGCGGCTCATCCTCGAGGCGCACGGGAAGATACTCGAGATGTCGGAAGCCGATCCGGAGCTGCGGGGGATGGGGACGACGGTCGTCGGTGCACATCTCAGCACCGGCTCGTGTATCGTCTTCCATGCGGGAGACAGCCGGCTCTACCGCCTGCGGGACGGCTACCTGAACCTGCTCACGGAAGACCATGCGGTTCCTCAGGTGTCACAGGCGGGCGGTATGGCGCCGGCGGCGAGGAGCACGGTTCTGACGAACTGCATCGGGGGAGGCTCGCCTGTCTGCCGGCCTGCGATCCGGGGGGACGTGTCGTTCAGGGCCGGCGACGCGCTGCTCCTCTGCAGCGACGGCTTGACCGACGCAGTCTCGGACATCGCCGCTCTCGAGACGATCCTCTCAGCGAGGCGCTCGGCGCAGGAGGCGGTCGGCGCGCTGATCGGAGCGGCGCGCGGCGCGGGAGGGCCTGACAACATCACCGTGGTGGTCGTCGAAGGAGCGTAGACGTGAGCGATCAGCGCAGAAGGAACGGCGGGCAGCCGGATGGCGGCCCGCCGGATGACGGGATCACCAAGGACATCGCCAGGAAGGCGCCGCCGAAGCCGACGGTGAGGATGGGCGGCGCCGCGGTCGGCCCCGGCGTTCCGCCGCCGACGGTGAGGATGGGGCCGCAGGTTCCGAAGACGGGCGATCTCCCTGCCGACCCGAGGACGGCCGGCACGCGCCCCATGGGAGCGGAGGGGGCGCCGGGAGGCCCCGGCGGCGCAGGAGCAGGCGCGGTCTCGCAGCCGATCCAGCCGGCGCGACTGCCGGCGGGGACGATGCTCCTCGACCGCTACCGCGTCCTCGAAAAGATCGATGTCGGCGGAGGCCAGGCCGATCTTTACCTGTGCGAGGACACCTCCGATCCCGGCACGCGTGTCGTGGTCAAGATCTACTGGGGCGAGATGCGCCCGGACCGGAACATACTCGAGGACCTCAAGGGGATCCGGCACGAAGACATCATCTCTTTTCTCGATTGCGGCACGGTCAACGAGCGCTTCTTCGAGGTGATGGAGTACGCCGCCGGGGGGAGCCTCGAGGAGCGAGCCAGGGAACGGCCCTTCGAGGAGGAGGACCTCACGTCGATCGTGATCCCCGAGG
>JAQVGR010000402.1 GCA_028696635.1 Candidatus Krumholzibacteriia bacterium
CGGCGGGGATGGTCTCGGCGCTGATCATCGGCGGGGTCGTCTGCACGGCCCTCTCGACGGCCGGCGCCTTCATCAGCGATCTCAAGGTCGGGTACTGGCTCGGTTCGACGCCGCGCCGGCAGGAGCGGTATAAGTTCCTCGGGATCCTCGTCGCCGCGGCGAGCGTGACCGGCGTCATGATGCTCCTCAACAGGGTCTACGGCTTCACCGGCCCCGGTTCGCTCGCGGCGCCCCAGGCGAACGCGATGGCGGCGGTGATCCGCACCCTGATGACCGACGCCGACGCGCCGTGGGGGCTCTACATCGCAGGCGGTTTCATGGCGCTGATACTCGAGATGCTCAGGATCTCACCGCTCGCATTCGCCCTGGGGATGTACCTGCCGATCGAGCTCAACACGCCGATCCTCGTCGGCGGGATCGTCTCGCACCTGGTGCAGCGCAGCGGCTCGACCCCCGAGATCGGGACGCGCCGCCGCGAGCGGGGCACCCTGATCGCCTCGGGGTTCATCGCCGGAGGCGCCCTGATGGGGGTCGTAAGCGCGCTGATCGCCCTGCCTGGGTGGGACGAGATGCTGCACACGGGAGTCGGGGAGTCCGCGATGGGAGAGGCCCTCAGCGTGGTGCTGTTCGCGGGGCTCTGCCTGTACGTCTATTTCGACGCGAAGAAGGGCGCGCGCGACGGGTCGTGATGGCGCGCGCGCGACGGAGCGTGATGTCGAGACTTTGCATCCTGACGGTCATCGCGGCTGCCCTGGCGGCCGCTGCGGGCTGCGGCAGCGACGCCGAGGGCCCCGTGGTCGGCCCGTTTCTCGAGGGCGGCGCGTACGATCCCAGGGCGGGGGAGACGGTGCGGTTCGTCGATACGCTCCGGGGCGCGAGGACGGTCGACGTCCCGACGGGGATCGGCCAGTCATCGCTGCTCAAACTCGGCGAGATCCGGGGAATCCGCTTCGAGGCGGTCCTCCTGCAGTTCGATTTCGACTCGATCGAGCACTACGCGGGGATGACCGTCGACTCGGCGATCCTCGATCTGCCGGTGATCGCCGTGCAGGACACGCTGTTCCATCTCGGGGTGCGGTTCCACGAGCTCCTCGGCGGATTCACCGAGGACGACACGATGACGGCCGCCCCGCCGTACGATCCGTCGCCGATACCGGGCCCCTCGGGAGAGACCGTCCGCGACGTCAACTTCGAGAGAACCGAGTTCGCCCTCGACCGGTCGATCGCCCAGGCATGGCTCGACGGGACCGCCGACCCGTGGTTGCACGGCCTCGTCATCGTCTGGGATTCGGAGCCGGACACTCTCGGCCTCATAGAGATGAACTCGCAGAACCGGGGCACCGATCCCCCGGTGATCCGCCTGCTGCTCTCCGGGGGGGCCGAGCTGGTCTGTCCCGTGACGGCAGACTACACGGTGACCCGCTGCCGCGAGTGCGGATTCGCCGTCGTGGGGGGGGTGGCGCGCCGCATCTTCTTCGAGTTCGAGCTTTCAGGGATACCGGACGAGGCGATCCTGCACTATTCGGCTCTCGTCCTCCATGTCGACGGCGGCGGCGGCCTCGGCGCCACGGGGGGGGAGCTGCTGCTCGGGATCTCCACCGATTTCTTCTATTACCTCTATGCCCCCGCCTCCGGCGATCCGTCGGACCCCGGCTTCCTCTCCGGAACGGGAATCGCGAGGGACTCTTTCGTGCCGACGCTCGACGCGCCGCTGAAGGTTCCCCTCGGCCAGTACATGATCGATCTCCTCTCCGGCGCGCGGGCGAACACCGGGCTCGTGATCCAGTCGGACCTCGAGACGGTCCGCGTGCAGAAGGCCGCGCTGCTGACATCCGCGGCGGGGGATTCGCTGCGGCCGTACATCGAGATCATCTATTCGATGCCCGCGGACTTCGGAGGTGGCCGATGAGACCGGGACGTCTCTGTGCGATTCCGGCGATCGCCGCGGCAGTCCTCATGGCTCGGTACGACCCCGCCGATGCCCAATCGATGTTCGGCCTCAATTTCATCGGCGAGAGCATCCAGCGAGGCTGCGCCCGGTACGCCGGCCTCGGTTTCTCGGCCGTCGCGGCTTCCGACACGAACAATGTCGTCACGCAGAACACGTCGTCGACGGCCGACCTGCGCACCGTGACCTTCACCGTCCACCAGTCGGTCGGCGTCTCCCGCACGGAATACGGGGATGAGAGCTCCCGCCAGACCAGATACCTGCTCCCCTCGGTCCTGTTCGCCGCTCCGCTCAAACCGGGGCTCGTGCTGTCGGGGGGATACGTGACGCGCTCGGCCGGCCGCGCCGACTTCGCCTTCGAGCTGGAGGTCGATCAGGCGCCGAGGGGAACGCAGAACTACCGCCACGACGCCTCGCTCTTCTTCATCCCCGCCGCGCTGGCCTGGAGACCGCGCGAGATGCTCAACGTCGCGGGCGAGGTGCGGTTCGACCGGGGCAGCATAACCGACCGGGTTATCGTCTCCTTCGACGACGCCGCATACCGGGAGGTCGAATCCGAGCGGCGGCGGAGCTTCAGCGGCACCTCGTGGGGAGCTTCGGCGCTGCTG
>JAQVGR010000024.1:0-9465 GCA_028696635.1 Candidatus Krumholzibacteriia bacterium
TCTTCCGATCTCTCCGCGTAGACCTCGCCGATGCGGTCGAGGGCGTCCGCCTCGCGGAGCTGGCTGACGAGGTTCGTCAGCATCCCCCCCGGTATCTGGTGCTCGAGGACCCCCGTGTCTATCACGGACATCTTCGTCGTGTCGAGGAAGCGCTTGTACTTCGGCGCGACCTTCTCGATATGCTCGCCGAGCTCGAAGAGCTGCTCGATGTCGAGCCCCGTGTCGCGCGCCGTCCCCTTCAGGGCGGCGATGATCGGTTCGACCGCCGGCTCCGAGGAGCGCAGGCCGAACGGGGCGAGCGCGCAGTCGAGCACGTCGACCCCGGCCTCGACCGCCTTGAGGTAGGCCATCGAGGCCATCCCGCTCGTGTAATGGCAGTGCAGGTGAATCGGGATGTCCACGGCGTCCTTCAGGGCCGCCACGAGGTCGTAGGCGTCGTAGGGGTTGATCAGCCCGGCCATGTCCTTGACGCAGATCGAGTGGGCGCCCATCCTCGCGAAGGTCTTCGCCTTCCCGACGAAGTAGTCGAGCGTGAAGACGTTCCCGCCGAGCCGCAGCCCGGTGAGCGAGTACGAGAGGGTCGCCTGGATCTGCTTTCCCGTGGCGGAGATCGCCCTGAACGAGGCCTCGCAGTTGCGCTCGTCGTTGAGGGCGTCGAAGACGCGGAATATGTCTATCCCCGCCTCGGCGGCCTCGCTGACGAAGATCTCGACGACGTCGTCGGCATAGTTGCGGTACCCGACGAGGTTCTGCCCGCGAAGGAGCATCTGGAGGGGAGTCTTTTTTATCCGCTTCTTGAGCTCGACGAGCCGCTCCCAGGGGTCCTCGTTGAGGAACCTCGTCGCCACGTCGAAGGTCGCCCCTCCCCAGACCTCCATCGAGTGGAACCCCGCCCGGTCCATCGCCTCGGCTATGGGGAGCATGTCCTCGGTTCGCAGCCGGGTGGCTATCGTCGACTGGTGCCCGTCGCGGAATGTCGTGTCGGTGATCCCGACCGGCTTCCGACCCTTGAGTATATCGTCGTGTGACGGCATGATCCCCGTCCCGGCCGGCCCCGCGGGCGCCGGCTGTCAGCGAAGTGAGAACCTGTTGAGCCTGGTGCGCCTGGGATCGCCCCGCTCGGCGAGCGAACGCCTGCCGAGGACCTCGCGGCGCGCCCCCATCTTCCAGGGGTTCAGCGACGGGCCGCGCCTGCGGAGCGTCTCGGTCTCTTCCGTCTCGATGTATGCCTGAACGGCCGCGAGTATCGCGGCTGCGAGATTCCTGTCCACGTCGTACCGCCCTTCGGCTGAACAGAGAAAAAGATATGGCAGTATGTTCTTTCCTGTCAATCGGAAATAGTACGGTATCGTGGCGGGAAGGGGCGGAATTGAGGACGGCCGCCGCTTATATTCTATGGTGGGAAGGGTCAGCGAGCACCCGAAGAAACTCACCTCATCAAGACCAGTTTCTTTGTCTGTGAATTTGTACCTGCCTCGAGGCGGTAAAAATAAACCCCCGAGCTCACGACCCGTCCCGCGTTGTTCCTGCCGTCCCACGTCACGGTATGAAAGCCCTGGGGCAGCTTGCCGTCAACCAGTATCGCTATCCTGGCGCCTCTGACATCGAATATCTCCAGACGAACTATGCCGGCCACGGGGAGATAGAATCGTATGGAGGTCGACGGATTGAACGGATTCGGGAAATTCCTGTAGAGGGTCATCGGCGGAGGGGGCATCGAGACCGTTCCGGTCTCGAACAGCACCTGTTCGCCTTCATCCCCGGAAAGGGCAATCCGGTACCGGTACGGATATTCCGTCTCGACATCCATATCGAGGAAGCTGAACGACAGGCCGCGTCTCGACACGGTGGGGAGAATCACGCTCCATTCCTCCGTCCCATCCTCCATCCTGCAGATACGGAACGGCTCGCCGCCGTCGAACCTCCGCATCGCCCATGAGATCTCGATCCCCCCCTCGCCCGGACCGGCGTCGAACGACACCACGTCCGCCGAGGTCAGGGGCCCCATCCCTATCGAGATATTCCTCATGTAGATGTCCCAGGTGCCGTTCCTCGAGTCCTTCCAGATCATCGACGCGATGCCTTCGCCACCCGACCCCATGAAGAGATCGTTCTGGATGTCGAGACTCGAGGTCACCGGCGTGCCCTCCGCCCCCCAGAGCATCGCACCGGTGGAATCGACCCTGCTGAGCACGACATCACGCCTGTTGGAGTACACCGTCTCCCACCGGTCACCGTCGAATTTCCTGACAAGGCCGGGGGCGCCGCAGACATATATCGACGACGAAGACGTCCCCCAGATGCCGCCGACTCCGCTTGTCTTGGTGGCGACGTGCGTGAGCTCGATATTCTCTCCGTCATATCTCGCCAGCGTCCCGTTGATGAAAAGGAAATACACGTTCCCCTCGCCGTCCGACCAGATATCCTTCGCCTCGCCGAACGGCCACCGATACTCGATCTGGTCGAAATACAGCCATTCCCACGTGGAACCGTCTCCGTGGAGCACCGCGCAGAAGGCTCCCGCGAAGACTTCCCCCGATGCGGTCACATGGACGCTGTGGAAGAGGCCGTTGTACTCGTACACCTTCCTCCAGGTCGTCCCGTCGTAATGGTGCAGGTTCCTCCCCGCCGCATAGATGTTGTCTCTCGAATTGCCGTGGATCCCCGCCAGGGCCGTGTTTTCATCCCGCTCCATGAGGCTCCACGAGACCCCGTCATAGTGATAGATACGCGTATTGTACGTGACAAAGATGTCATCGGGCCCGGTCCCCCATATGTTGGTGCCTACCAGATCTGATTGCCACTCCAGCCGGGAACCGTCGTAGTGGAGGATGCCGTAGGAGGCGGTGATATAGACGTCGTCGGGACCCGTTCCCCAGACTCCGCGATAGTTCATGGTCGCTGTCCACGGGTAGATCGTCCGATCGTCGATGAGGGTCCATCCATCACCGTCGTAATGCAGGATCAGTCCCCAGTCTCCGACGGCGAAGATATCGTTTTCCGACGATCCCCAGATATCCTTCAGGGAACATGATTTCAGGCGACAGGTTGCGGTCCAGTCCCATCCGAATATCATCCCCCCCTCACCATCGCTCATCGACTGGACGGAGGAGCAGGATCCCGGGTCAGAGGCAGGAGAGAGCTGGATGCCGCCGGTCTGCCACCTGCATGTCCCGTCGGGCCACAGCCTCTGAACGAACATCTCGCCCTGTCCGCCGGTCCAGTAGGCGATATGGCTTCCCGTGCCGTCGGGCATGACTCCGAGCTCCGCTTTCGCGCCGGCGGCGGAGCTCAGCGACACGCCCTCTCCCGGCCAGACCGGCATGCCGTCACGGTCGATCCTCTGAGCCCGGACGTGGGCATTGCTGTCGTCGTCATCGAGCCACGCGACCACACCCCCCTCCCCGCCGTCTGAAGCGACGCGGGGGCTGACCTGATCTCCCCCGGATATCACGACGGGAACACCGGCCTGATCCCAGACGGCGACACCGCTCGGATCGACTTTCTGCGCGAAGACATCGCTGCCCGATGTCCCGTACCGACCGTCGACCCAGACCGCTATGACGCTCCCCGACTGTGTCTGCGCCGCATGGAGATCCTCCTGCGAGCCGGGCTGCATGCAGAGCGGCACCGGATCGGCTCCCCAGAGCCGGTCTCCGTCGCGATCGAACCGCTGCGCGTAGACCGAGGTCGGTCCCCAGTAGCCGATGATGATGTCGTAGCACCTCGCGTCGAACCCTTCGGCGGCCTTCCACAGCACGATGGCACCGCCGGCGCCGTCGGGGAAGAGCTGAGGTTCGGTCTCGTCGACCATTTCGGTCCATGTCGACGGCATGAAGGGATTGACGTACTTCTTCCAGGCGACGGTGCCGTCCTGGTCGAGCCTCATGAGAGTGACGCGCGAGAGCGGGAAGGCGTCGAAGGGAAACTCACCACAGGAGGGGACGAACAGGCTGTCGTCGAGGCAGAGTACGTACACCCCGCCGCCGCCGTCGCACAAAAGGAGCGCGTCGCGGGAGGAATACCATCTCTGCGTGACATTGATCCCGCCCTCCTGCCACAGAGCCGTGCCGCCCGGTCCGTATTTCTGCACGTATATATCGGGGTTGCGCGATAAGATATCCTCGTAGTCCTCCCAGACGACGAAGATCGATCCGTCCACGTCCGTGACGAACGCCGGATCCTGCTGGGCTGTGAGACTGGTGCAGATAGCGATGTCGGTGTTGAGCATGCCGACCCCGCTCGGGGCGGCACCCAGAACGATCGAGGCGAAAAGAACGATCCTGCCCGCGCGCACAATCCGGCTCATAACGACCTCTCGTGCACGGCCAGAGGGAGCCAACGCGCTTTCGACCCTGCGCGGCGTTTCCCCTGCAGGGACAAGCGACATCATAATGATATCACAGTTTAATCATCGTAACAACCGGGACATGGGAGGATATCCAGCAGTCGTGGGAAGGGGCGGAATTGAGGACGACCGCCGCTGTGAAATCGTGGTGGGAAGGGGCGGAATTGAACCGCCGACACACGGATTTTCAGTCCGTTGCTCTACCAGCTGAGCTACCTTCCCACGGCAGGTAATCTTATTCATCAAGGGATCAATGTCAACGATTTATTGGCTGCGCGGGCCTTGCGGGGACCTTCACCGCCCCGCTCCCCGGCCCCCCCGGGCGTCAATCCCCGCCGTCCTCCCCCTCGCCGACCTCCGACTGCTCCACGTCGAGCATCCGGCGGCCGCCGACATATTCGGTCACGACCGGCCTGGTGATCCTGCTCATCCTGCCGGCGACCTCCTGGATCCGCACGATCTGCTCCTCGATCCCCTCCAGTTTGCGGATCACCTCCGGCTCGAGCCGGTCCCGCTCCATCAGCAGGAGCTGTGTGTATCCGAGGATCGAGCAGAGGGGATTGTTGATCTCGTGGTTGAAACTCACCGCCGTCTCGGTGATCGCCGCCAGGCGCTCGGCCTCGAGGATCCGCTCCTGGAGCTGGCGGATCTCCCGCAGGTCGGTCGCGGCGAGCAGCACGCCGACCATCCTGCCGCCGCTCCCCGTGATCGGTATCACCTTGAGCCTCACCGAGAGATCGCCCCTGTCCTTCGTCCGGAAGCGGGTCAGGTACCCTTCGATCGACACTTCCCCGCGCCCCCTCAGAAGCCGCACGATGTCGCGGGTGCGCCCGGGGCCGACGAGGCGGCTGACCCGGTGTCCCATCACCTCGTCGCTCGAGAAGCCGGTCAGGTCGCAGGCGGCGCGGTTGAACATGAAGATCCGAAGGCTCGTGTCGAGCGATATCAGAGCGACGGGCGAGCTGTCGATGATGCTCGCCAGGTATTCGCCGTCGCTTCGGTTCCGTCTGTCGGCCTTCACGATCATCATGTCACGCGTCCTCGGGTCTGCCGCCGCCCCGCCGGACGGGGCGGCGCCGCTCCCTCCGGGGTCTTTCCTCAGTGCACGCCGGCGGGCGTGCGGGCCAGGTGCATCTCGATCCGATCGATCAGGTCGTCGAGCTCGAACGGCTTGTACAGGTACTCGTCGGCGTTCGACCAGGTGGCGAGAAAGTCCTCTCGCTCGGGAGTGTCGACCTTGCGGGCCGTGAGGACGACGATCTTGAACGGTTTGATCTTCCCCTGCTCCATCTCCGTCTTGAGCATCCGGGAGACCTCGTAGCCGTTCTTACCGGGGAGCATGATGTCGAGGAGCATCAGGTCGTACTCGCCCTTGCGCGCCTTCCGCAGGGCGTGGAGCCCGTCGTAGGCGACGTCGACGGCGAAGCCGCGCAGCTCCAGGGCGTACTTGACGGTCTCGACGATGTCCTCGTCGTCCTCGACGATGAGGATCCGGTACGGATTCATTCCCGCACTCCTTTCCCGAGCGGCTCCGCCGCTCGCATGCGGAGCGGCTCCGCCGCTCCGGTTTCGATATGCCCGACAGCCGCGGCGAGCAGCGAACGATAGTCGCTCCCGTCGCGCGGATGGACGGCCCATCCCGTCCGTATCGATCCGGCGTCATCCCATGCGACCGTCCCCGGCGTTGCGCCGCCGGCGAGGGAAGCGGGATTCTCGCGGTATTCCCGCCCCGCCGTCAGCGCGAGGGCAAACCGCTCGGCGATCGGCCAGAATGCCGCATCGGCCCCAACGGCCTCGAACGGCGCCGGGTTGATCATCGGCCTGACCGCGAGGCTGCGGGCATGATCGAGCCAGCATCCCCCGTCCTCCCGCACGAAGAGGTACAGAACGGGCGAGGCGCCGGTCGATATCATAGAGGCGACCGCAGACTGCACGGCGAGGGCGGCTCGCACCGCCTCGCTCGTCGCGGTATCTATCGGCAGGCAGAGCTCGATGGAGGAGCCCGAGTCATGCCGGCCCACGGTGAGCCGGCCTCCGTGCACCCGCACGAGCCGGGCGGCGATGTAGAGCCCGAGGCCGTGGGCGGGCCTGATCAGGGCCGGATCGGCCGTCATCGGAACGTTGATACGTTCCGCGACCGCCGCCGGTATCCCCGGTCCGGAATCGGCGATCTCTATGGAGATGAACCCCGGTTCGGGAAGCAGCCTCGCGGGGAGCAGGCGCGCGAACCATTCGGGGCGCCTGGTGACGCGCCGGGCCGTTATCCGTATCCAGCCCCCGGAGGGGACATGCTTGAGCGAGTTCGACAGCAGGTTCTGGACGACCTGCTCGACCATCTCCCGGTCGATGAACGCGATGTCGGCGCCGAGCTCGACGTCCACGTCGAAGGTGATCTCCTTCTTGTCCATCGAGTTGACGAACAGGATCGACGCGTCGGAGATGAACCGGAATATCTCGACCCGTTCGAGGCGCGGCGCGCGGCCGCTGCGGCGCACCGGCGAGGCGTCGACCAGTCCGTCGACGAGGATCGCGAGCCGGTCGACGGTGCGGAGCGCCGTTTCGAGGAAGCGACGGTGGGTCGCCTGCGAGCCGGAGCGGAGCCCCTCGGCGCAGGAGCCGCTCTCGAGCAGGATCCGCAGCGAGTTGCGCAGGGCCGTCATCGGCGTGCGGATCTCGTGGGCGACGACGGCCATCTCCTCCTCGCGCTCGCGCTCCCTCGCCGCGGCCGCGGAGATGTCGCGGATGACGAGGAGCGAGACGGCCTCCCCCTCGAGTCGCTCCATCCGCACGAGGGATACGGATATCGAACGGAACGGATCGCCGGGGGCGTTGACCCTCCTGTCGGTGATGTTCCTGCCGAAGGTTTTCATCTCGTCCCAGAGACCGCCGAGATCGTACCGCTCGACGCGGTCGATCCGCATGCGGCTCTCCCCGCTATCGCCGCCGGCGCCGGCGAAGGCCGACATCAGCGGGTTCATCGCGATGAGGCTGCCTTCGGCGTCGACCAGGGCTGCCGCGTAGGGGAGCGATGCGAGCATCCCCTCGAGGAACAGAGGCGCGCCCGGTGCGGCCTCCGCCGAGGCGGAGGTCGCGGACGAGGCGAGGTCCCTGAAGGCGGCGATCGTATCGCGGGTGAATGCGTCCCGGCGCACGCTTCCCACGAAGAGGACCCCGCTGACGGCGGGGCCCGAGGTCACCGGGGTCATGAAATAACTCTCTATCGCGGCTCCGCTCCCTCCGAGGACGGAGTGCCGGGGGGACTCCCGGTAGTGGACGTGCTCCCGGCAGATCTTCGCCTCCTCGGGGCGGTTGGCGAACATCCTGAAGGCGGTCCGCACCTTCTCGCCCACGCCGGGGATCAGATCCGAGAGCCCACGTCCGGCCGCCACCAGATGCATCACGCCGCAATCGGCCGCGGTGTAGTAGGCGCAGACCTCGGCCCCGGCCTGATCGAGTAGCAGAGCGAGCAGCGAGCGCATCGCCGGGGCGTCCCCGGCGGAGGCGAGCAGCGCGGCGCGCAGCTCACCCGGAGCTGTACGCGTATCCTGTTCTATCCCCGCAACCTGCATGGCAGCCTTTCGGATATACCGGTTCCCGGCAGGGTACAGGGCAAGGCATGTGCCGATTGCGATGGCGCCGCGCCCGGGAATTCCGGGCACGGAGTCCCCGGCAGGAGCGCTGATTACTCTTTAATTATAAATGGGTTACAGACTTGTTATATCTGCGGATCGTTCAGCGGATCACTGCAGACCGACCTCCCGCGCCGGCGGGGAGTCGGATGGCTGGCTGAAAACCTTCCAGGTACGGCGCATATGGCCCGGAATCGATTGGGCTACCGCTCTCGGACGTACCCCTGAGGGAACCGCTCCCGCCACCGGTGCGCGTCCTCGATGATCGTCTCGATATCGGGATAGAGCCTCCGCCAGCCGAGGATCCGCTCGGCCTTCCCGGAGGCCGCCACCAGCACCGCCGGGTCTCCCGGGCGACGCTCCCCGACCCTGTGGGGCACGTCGCGCCCCGTCACCCGGGCCGCCGCCTCGATCACCTCGAGGACCGAGAACCCGGTCCCGTTGCCGAGGTTCAACGCGCCGGTCACCCCGTCGGCGAGACGCTCGAGTCCGAGCACGTGAGCCGAGGCGAGGTCCTTCACGTGTATGTAATCCCTAATGCATGTCCCGTCGGGGGTGGGGTAGTCGTCGCCGTAGACGACGAGCCCGCCCCGCCGCCGGGCTGCGGCGTCGAGGACGAGCGGGATCAGGTGCGTCTCGGGGCGATGATCCTCGCCGTGCAGCTCGGTGGCCCCCGCGGCGTTGAAGTAGCGCAGCGAGAGGGCGCGAAGCCCCCAGGCCTTCCCGCAGTCGTCGAGCATCCGCTCGATGGCGAGCTTCGTGTTGCCGTACGGGTTGACCGGGCGCAGGCGCGCATCCTCCTCTATCGGGGTCAGCTCGGGCTCGCCGTACACGGCCGCGGTCGAGGAGAAGAGGATCGACCTCGTGCCGGCGCTCTTCATCGCCGAGACGAGCGAGACCGCCCCCGCCACGTTGTTCCGGTAGTACTTCAGGGGGTCGCAGACCGACTCGCCGACCTGCGAGAAGGCGGCGAAATGGCAGACCGCGTCAAACCCGGCGCCGAGCACTGCCGAGATCGAATCTGTGTCGAGAAGGTCGGTCTCGTGGAAGGGGGCCCTTCCGTCGAGCGCCCCGCGGTGACCGGTCGAGAGGTTGTCGAGGATCTCGACCTCATGGCCCGCCTCGAGCAGAAGCTCGGTTACGACGCTGCCGATATATCCGGCGCCGCCGGTGACGAGGATCTTCATCAGGCCCTCCCGTAGGTTTCGAGAAACCGCTTCAGATGCCGCCCGGTCACGGAGCTTTTCGATTGTAGTATCGAGCGCGGCGGGCCGCAAGCGATTACCCGCCCCCCCTCGTCCCCGCCGCCGGGGCCGAGGTCGATCACCCAGTCGGCCCGGGCGACGACGGCGAGGTTGTGCTCGATCGTGACGACCGAGTGCCCCGCCGCGAGGAGCTCCTCGATGACCGCGAGCAGACGTTCGACGTCGCTCATGTGCAGCCCCGTGGTCGGCTCGTCCATGATGTAGAGGTTGCGCCGCCCCCCCG
>JAQVGR010000024.1:9475-10826 GCA_028696635.1 Candidatus Krumholzibacteriia bacterium
CCCCGACTCGGCGAGCTCGCGGGCGATCTTGATCCGTTGCGCCTCGCCGCCGGAGAGGGTGTTCGAAGGCTGCCCGAGGCGGAGGTATCCGAGGCCGGTCTTGGCCATGACCCAGAGCTTCTCGCCGAGCTGCGGGACCTCGTCGAAGAACATGATAGCCTCGTCGACGGTCATCTCGAGGACATCGGCTATCGTGCGCCCGCGGTACTCGATCTCGAGGGTCTCGCGGTTGTAGCGCCTGCCTCCGCACTCCTCGCAGGGGACGAACACGTCGGCCATGAAGTGCATCTCCACGCGCCGGTATCCCATCCCCTCGCACCGGGGACATCTGCCTCCCGGCTTGTTGAAGCTGAAGCGCCCCGCCTGGTATCCCCGGACCAGCGAGGCGCGCTGACGGGCGAACACCTCGCGGATGAAGGCGAATCCCTTGATGTAGGTGACGGGGTTCGAGCGCGGCGAGGCTCCGATCGGGCTCTGGTCCACCAGCAGGACCTTGTCGATCCTCCCCTCGACCCTGACCGATCCGACCTCGGGCGGCTGTTCGGCGCTCCGCGATCCGCCGAGGACCTCGCCGAGCACATCGACGACGAGGGTGCTCTTTCCCGAGCCCGACACCCCCGTGACGCAGACGAGCTGGCCGAGCGGGATGTCGACGTCCACCGACTTGAGGTTGTGCTGGCTGACGCCGCGAAGCTCCACGCGCCCCGAGGGCTTTCTTCCGCCGCCGCGCAGCGAGATCTCCCCGTGCCTGCCGAAAACCCAGGACAGGGTGGCCGACTCGGGAACGTCGGCCGCCGAGGCCTCCTCGACGGTTCCGTTGAAGAGGACCCGCCCGCCGGCGCTCCCCGGGCCGGGGCCGAGATCGAGCAGATGGTCCGCCGAGCGGATGATGTCGGGGTCGTGCTCTACGATGAGCACCGTGTTGCCGATATCGCGCAGCCGCCGCACGACGGCGACGAGGCGCTCGGTGTCGGCGGCATGCAGCCCGACCGACGGCTCGTCGAGAACGTACAGGGTGTCGACGAGGCTCGCTCCGAGCGAACCGGCGAGGTTGATACGCTGCGCCTCCCCTCCCGAGAGGGTTTTCGTGAGGCGGGAGAGGGTCAGGTACCCCAGACCGACGTCGATCATGAAACCCAGACGCGAGCGTATCTCGACGAGGAGGTCTCTGGCGATCCGCGTCTCCGACTCGGTCAGGCCGGCGCCGTCGAGGGCCTCGAGTACGGCGGCGGGGGTCATCCCGGCCAGCTCGCCGATCGGCCGGCCTCCGACGAGTACATGCTGCGCCTCGGGCCGGAGCCTCGTCCCCCGGCAGGCGCGGCAGGTCGTGTATCCCATGTACCGCCTCGTG
>JAQVGR010000403.1 GCA_028696635.1 Candidatus Krumholzibacteriia bacterium
TCCGCGAAGGGGCGATCGAGAAGGGTTCGGACAATCTGGACCTCTACATCGGACTGGCCGAGTTCTACCGGGGATACCCCGCCCGGGGGATCGAAAGCGCCGGGCGCGAGGTCGAGCGCGACCCCCTCGACGGGCGGGCCCGGTGGTACCTCGCCTCGATGCTGCTCGCGGAGGGGCGGCGCGAGGAGGCGCGAAGCCATCTCGAGACGCTGGCGGGTACGGACGGGGCGTGGGCCGCCCGGGCCCGGGAGGCCCTGGAGGAGCTCTGAAATCATCGCCGGTCCTCGAGGTCGCATTGCGCGGCGCGGGATTGCCCCGCGAAAGATCCCGCCGACCCGTCGTCCTTGACAAACGGCGGGGCATCGATTATCGTATATCCCTGCATCGGTGAACGATGCCTGAGTGGCGGAACTGGTAGACGCGCTGCGTTCAGGGCGCAGTGAGGGGTCCCTCGTGGGGGTTCAAATCCCTCCTCAGGCATTTTTTCATGCCCGCTCCGCGCGCCGCCCGCGGCGGCACGCGCCGGATGCCGGCGCCGCCATCCCAGGAGGATATCGGATGGAGATCGTCGTCACCTTCCCCGGCAACAAGAAGACATCGGCGATGGTTGACGGCTTCGAGGTCCGCACCGACCAGGAACCGTCCAAGGGCGGGGACGGAACAGCCCCGTCGCCGTTCGCCCTCTTCCTCGCGTCCCTCGCGTCCTGCTCCGCCGTCTACATCGCATTCTTCTGCCAGAAGCGGGGGATTCCGTACGATAAGATACGGGTCGTTCAGCGCGACGAGCGCGATCCCGAGACGAAGGACGTCAGGAAGATCTCGATAGATCTCGAACTTCCCCCCGACTTCCCCGGGAAGTACGAGAACGCGCTGCTTCACACCGTGGACCTCTGCACGGTGAAGAAGACGATCATGAACCCCCCCGAGTTCGAGCTGCGCGCCGTGCGAAGGGAGTAGCGGGCCGCCCCGGGGCCCGCCCGCAATGACGATGCGCCTCTTCATCACCGGCGCCTCCGGGAACACGGGGCGCGCATTCCTCGAACGGCTCTTCCGCTCCCCCGCCGCGGCGGGGGCCGATGTTCTCTGCCTGCGCCTGCCCGGCGACCCGCGCGGCGACCTCTCGCAGTACCCCGTGCGCGTCGTCGAAGGAGACGCCTCGGACCCCGACGCCCTGTGCGCCGTCTACGACGGTCCGCGCTCGATCGTGCACATCTCATCGATCTTCCACGCGGCTGCGGTCGTCGAAGCGTGCCGTCCCGCTTCCCGGATCGTCGCGATCAGCTCGACGGGGCGCTTCTCGCGGTACCGGCGCGAGGCGGAGCGGATCGCCGCAGGCGAGCGGACCGTCGAGGAGTCGGGGATCCCCTGGACGATCCTCCGCCCGACGATGATCTACGGGACCCCCTACGACCGCAACGTCTCTAAGCTCGTCCGCCTGATCGACCGAAGACGCTTCATGCCGCTGCCCGGCGGCGGCAGGTCGCGGTTCCGCCCCGTCACCTTCGACGATCTCGCCGGGGCGCTGCTCTCCTGCCTCGAGCGCGACGCAAGCATCGGGAAGGCGTACACGATATCGGGCGGGAGCGCGCACACCCTGCGCGAGATAGCCTCGATGACCGCGGAACTCATGGGACGGCGGGTGAGCTTCGTGCCGGTCCCCCTGCGAGCGGCGATCCTGGCCGTGCGTGCCCTCGAAGCGGTCGGTGCCTCGACAGGCGTGCGCCCGGACCAGGTCCTGCGCCTTCTCGAGGACAAGGACTTCGGTCACGGGGAGGCGGCCGCGGACCTCGGCTTCTCGCCTGTTCCGTTCGCCGAGGGGCTGCGCCGGCAGGTCGAGGCCATGGGTCTGCTGCGGAGCTAGATCGGGAGAGCGGGGCGCGATCCCCTGTCCGGCCCGGCCGGGCAATCCGGCACTGACCTGCCGATCTTCCCGGATTTATATCCCATATATTCAGCCGCTGTGCTAAAGTTCGGAAAGCGCGCTGCCGGGGGAAGGCGCCATTGAGGCGCCGGCCCCGTCATCCATCGCGAGGAGGCCGACGATGTTCGGGCGTACCGCAGTCGCTCTCGCACTCGCACTCATGATCTGCACTCCCGGCATCACCTCCGCCATAGCGCCGGAGCATTCACCCCTGCGGTTCGGCGTGAAGCTCGGGTTGAACATCTCGGATTTCAAGGGGAACGACACGATCCCGATCCTGCTCGGGTTCGCGTCCTGAGCGTGAAAATCGGCCCATGAGAACGCTCTTCAGGTGGTACCTCTCAAAGCCGATCCTGCTGCGCATCATCGCGGCGGTCGTGCTCGGCTCGGCCGCCGGGATCGCGCTCTGGTACGTCTCGGTCGCCACGGGCAGGCCGGTCGCCCTGCGGGCTATGCCCTGGATCAGCCCGTTCGGCATGGTCCTGGTGAACATGCTGAAGATGATCGTGATCCCGGTCATCTTCTTCTCTTTGATAGTCGGCGCGGCGAACCTGCCGATCAGGCGTTTCGGCGCGATCGGCATGAAGGTCATCGGCTGGTACCTGTTCACCTCGCTGCTCGCCGCCGTGGTC
>JAQVGR010000025.1 GCA_028696635.1 Candidatus Krumholzibacteriia bacterium
ATCCGCTGCTCGTGCTTTTCGAGCGCGTCGGCGGGGAACTCCCCGCTCAGGTAGACTCTCCCGGCGAGCGCCGCCTCTATCGCCTCCATCAGGACGCCGATGTCCTCGCCCTTGACGACGTAGCCGTCCGCCCCCGCCTCGAGGGCCTCGACGAGATATCGCTCCTCGCTGTGGATGGTGAGAATGATCACCTTCGAGCGCGGCGCCTCGCGCTTGATGCGCCTGGTGGCCTCGATCCCCCGCATCAGCGGCATGCTGATGTCCATGATGATGACGTCGGGATCGAGCTCGATCGCGCGCGCGACGGCTTCCTCGCCGTTCTCGACCTCGCCGACGACATCGATCTTCCCCTCTTCGATAAGCTTGCGAAGACCCTGGCGGACAATCGTGTGATCTTCAGCGAGCAGTATCCTGATCCGGCTCGCCATCCTGGACCTCCATCGGAACGGTAGCCCTGATCTTCGTCCCCCGGCCGGGATGCGAAGAGATGCGGAACCTGCCGCCCATGCGCTCGATCCGCTCGCGCATCCCGACTATCCCGAGCCCCCGTCCTCCCGTGCCGTCTCCTCCCGGCGCGAACCCCTTCCCGTCGTCCTCGATCTGCATGATCACGTCGGGGTACCCTCTGACGAGACGGACCGTGACGGCCCTCGCGCCCGAGTGCTTGACCACGTTGGTCAGGGCCTCCTGGGCGACCCGGTAGAGCGTCAGGGCGGCCTCTCCGGTGAGCCGTTCGTCGATCCCCGCCGTGACCAGCTCGACAGCCACCCCCGCGCTCCTGACGTACTTGTCGATGTACCAGTGCAGCGTCGGGACGAGTCCGAGATCCTCGAGCATCGACGGATGCAGCGAGTACGAGAGCTGCCTCGCGCTCTGCGACAGTTCCCTGAGCTGCTGCCGTATCTTCTCGAGAGTCTCCCTCGCGTCATTGTCGCAGGAATCGAGGCGGGTTTCAAGGAAAAGAAATTCGGCGTTCAGCGCGACGATCTCCTGCCCGAGCTCGTCGTGGAGCTTCAGCGCGATCATGTTCCGCTCCTGCTCGAGCGATTCGATGAGCCGGTTCGCCAGCTCCTTCATCTGCCGCTCGCTGCGCGCCCGCTCGGCGAGCAGCTCGAGCCGCTCCAGCCGCAGGCCGAGCTGCCCGTGGACGATCTCGAAGAAGCGGCGCCGCTCGGCCGTCACGGGCATGTCCGCGGAGAAGCCGAACAGATAGATCGCCACCGGTTCGCCGGCGACGATCACCGGCAGCGCGACGGTCCGGTATATCCCCATCTCGCGCTTCGCCGGCGCGTGCCGCGCATCGCTCTCCGGCAGATCCTCCTCGGCGACCGTCACCCCGCGCCTCGAGAGGATCTCCGCTATCGCGGGCTCGTCGAGCGGGACCTCGCGGTACCCCTCGACAAGCTCGCGGCTGATTCCGCGGGACTCCTTCAGCACCAGCACGCCGCGATCGGCCTCGACGGCGCACAGCCCGGCGGCGGTCGCCTCTCCCGTCTCGAAAACGGTGTCGAGGACCTCGACGAGCAGCGCGCCGCGGTCGGCGGAGCCGTCGAAGATCTCCCTGATCCTGTTGACCACTGCGAGCTCGCGGTTGCGGCGGGAGAGCTCCAGCTCGGCCGCTTTGCGCTCGCTGATATCCTTTATCGCGACCAGGATCCGTTGCAGCCCCTGCGGAGACGGCGCAAGCGGCCTGCCCTGCACTCGCACCCAGGCGGTGCCGCCGTCCTTTCGGAGCATGCGGAGCTCGGCTTCGACCTCGCCGTCCCGGGGCTCGGCGGCGAGCATCCGGCGTATGATAGCGCGGTCCTCTGGATGGATCACCTCGAGGGTGGCCAGCCGCGCGTCGAGCTCGGGCTGCGTGTACCCGGTGATCCGTTCGAAGGCCCCGGCGACCCACTCGCGCTCGAGCCGGCCTCCCTCGTGCACGGTGGAGACGAAGGTATAGTCGGAGGTCATCTCGGAGACGATCCGGTACTTCTCCTCCGATTCGGCCAGGGCCTGCCGGGCCTTCTGCCGTTCGTCCGCTTCGCGCCGAAGCCTCTCGTTGGCGCTCTCGAGCTCCGCGGTCCGCACGGCGACGAGCCGCTCGAGGCCCGCGCGGTGCAGCTCGAGCTCGCGTTCGGCCGCGATCCGGGAGGTGATGTCCTCGACGTGGACGATCACGAGGTCTCCGCCCGCCTTCACGTACTTGACGTCGAGGTGCCAGAGCTCGCCCCGGAGATTCGTGTACTCCATCCGGCGCTGGATCGTCTCCCCGCTCCCGCAGCACCGGCGCATGTCCTCGAGGATGTCGGGGCGCGAGGCGTACATCTTCGAGGCGGAGATCCCGACTATCGTGTCGACCATCCCCTTCGTCATCTCCCTCGCCGCCTCGTTGTACTCCTCCAGATAGAGCTCCCCGTCGCGGCACCGCCACGCGTAGGTCGGCACGACGACGGCGCGGAAAAGGGTGCGGAACCGCTCCTCGCTCTCCCGAAGCGCCGTCCCTGCCTGCTCGCGGTCGCGCATCTCCAGCCTGAGCCGGCGGTTGGTATCCTCGAGCTCCTCGGTGCGCCGGTCGACGAGATCGGCGAGCCGCTCGCGCAGCGACCGCAGCTCGATCCGCTCCGCCTCGACATCCCCCACGTCCCTGATCTGCACGAGGACGACCGGGGGATCGACGACGGCGAGGTAATCGACGAAGACGTCGTAGATCGCCTCGCGCCCCTCTTCCTCGATATGTATGCGCGATGTGAACCGCTCGCCGGGCCGCACGCGCTCCTTGAACTCCTCGATGCCGGGTACGAGGGCCTTGCGCGCGATCGTTCCCGAGTCCATGACGGCCGGCTCCGCGGCGGGATCGATGCCGTGGAACACCTTCCATGCCCTGTTGCAGTATATAACGGAGGCGTCGGGCTCCATCAGCGCCATGGCGACGCCGCAGTGGTCGAGGGCCTCGATGATCCTGCGGATAGCGCCCATGTCTTGCCGTTCCACGGCCTCCCCCTTTCGTCGACCCTCATTATCCCTGTTTACCGCCCCCGGCGCAAGGCCGGCGTCCGGATGCGCCTCGCCCGCCGCCCCGCCGCTCCACCGCCCCGCCGCAGAATCGCCTTGACCGGGCGCGGCGACTTCGCAAAGATACGGTCGGATCGCCGTGAAGCCGCACCGACCCCCTCCGCGGAGGCGGCCTTGAAAGGAGAGTGTCGTGCAACTCAGCGAGAGAACTATAACCGAAGCTATAATAAAAACATACACCGAAAAGCTGCTCGATTCGACCAGCTGCGACGTGGTCATCGTCGGCGGGGGGCCCGCCGGCCTCGTCGCCGCCTCCGACCTCGCCGGCGGGGGATGGAAGACGGCGCTCTTCGAGCGCAAGATGAGCATCGGCGGGGGGATGTGGGGAGGAGGGATGATGATGAACGAGATCGTCGTCCAGGAGCAGGGGAAGGAGATCCTCGACGAGTTCGGCGTCGGAACCGTCCCGTTCACCGACGGGTACTACACGGCCGATTCGATCGAGGCGGTCTGCTCGCTCGGCGCGCGGGCCGTCAGGAGCGGCGCGCGGATCTTCAACCTCGTCAGCGTCGAGGACATCATCCTCAAGGAGAATGCCGCGCAGGGGGTGGTGATAAACTGGACCGCCGTCCAGATGGCGGGGCTTCACGTCGATCCGCTGACGATCGACTCCCGGTACATCATCGACGCGACCGGCCATCCCTCCGAGGTCGTCCGCGTGATAGAGGCCAAGGTCGACATCCGCCTGATGACGCCGAGCGGCGGGGTCGAGGGAGAGCGCTCCCTCTGGGCCGATCGGGCCGAGCAGACGACGCTGGACAACACCCGTGAGGTCTTCCCCAACGTCTTCGTCGCGGGGATGTGCGCCAACGCCGCCTTCGGTTCGTACCGGATGGGGCCGATCTTCGGAGGGATGCTCCTCTCGGGAAGGAAAGCGGCGAAGATGATCGCCGACAGGCTCAGGTCTCCGAAGGAGGACGATCGGCAGCAGCCCTGACGAGCCGCGAGCCAAGCGCGGCGAGCTGTGCGGGATCCCCGGCCGCCCGGGCGATCCCCGGCCTGACGAAGAGGAGCACCACCCGCTCCAGGGGCCCGATCCCCAGCTCGAGCGCGGCGTGGGCGTAAGCGGCCGCCTGGGGAAGGTAGATCTCCATCCTCCTGTCGATCTGATCCGCGGCGATCTCGTCCGTCTTGAAATCGACTATCGTCCACCTCCCGCCCGACCTGAAGATCAGATCGATGCGCCCCTCGAGGAGAGAGCCGCCGTGTATCGGCCCGCCGTCCCCCGCCCCGTCCCCCGGAAGGCTGAAGGGAACCTCGGCGCGCACGATCTCGGCCTCCGAGGCCTCGCGCAGCAGGGGAAGAGCGAGCGCGCCTGCCGCGAGCCCGCGCAGCTCGGCCTCGCGGCCGGGGATGCCGTGCTCGGCCGCCGCGCGGCTCGCCGCCGTCGCGATATCCGGCGCGGCAGGACCGAAGATCGCCTCCATCATCCGGTGGAAGGCCGAGCCGAAGAGGAGCGCCTCCCCTTCGGGGACCTCCGGGGCTCCTCCCCGGCCCCGGGCACCGTGCATCGACACGAGACCGGAGGGGGAGAACGACGGCGAGGTTGCGGCGGCGCGGCCCCGCAACCTCTGCCGCTCTTCGCCCCATTCCCCCAGCTCCCGCGCGCTGCGCAGGGCCGAGCGCGGCGTCGCAGCGGGGAGAGCGCGGCAGGGATCCCCTGTCCGCTCGATGACGGGGAGCCCGGAGAGGGCCGTCTCCTCGACCGCCGGGGAGTATTCCGCGGAGAGAAACGGCTCGATGATGCCGGAAAGCCCCCTCCCGCCGGGGATCTTCGGTATCACGAGCAGATCGGCCGCCCTGGTCGCCGCCACGTAGAGCAGCCGAGCCGTCTCCGCCGCCGCCATCTCCTCCTCGAGACGGGCCCGGTCGTCGTAATCGCTCGTGCGCAGCCCCCCGGACAGCAGCAGCGCAAGCGAGCCGTCGCGCCCTATCAGGTCGCGCTCCCCGCGCCGCTCCTGCTGGACGAGGTTCACGAGGACCACGACGGGGAACTGGAGCCCCTTCGCCTTGTGGATCGTCAGCAGGCGCACCGCGTCTTCCTCCTCGTCGATCGCCGGGGACTCACCCTCAGCCGCGCCGAGTAGATCCTGGTCGCGCAGCCATCTGGCGAAGTATCTGAACGGGTGCATACGCTCCTCGAAGATCCGCGCCGTGTCCATGATCTTCCGCGCGTTGAGCACCGCCTGGCGCCCGTGGACCGCGAGCTTCAGCAGCGAGAGGTACCCGGTCTGCTCGAGCAGCGCCCGCAGGACCCCCGCCGGACCGAGCTCGCCGCGGCGCCGGTGCAGGTCGGCGAGCAGTGCCATGGCCTCTCGCAGATCGCCGTGGCCCGCCCCCGGATCGCCCGGGTCGAGACAGTCGAGCCTCCCCCCTTCCCTGGTGAAGAGGAAGATCTCCTCGTCGCTCATCCCGAAGAGAGGCGAGCGCAGCGTCGAGACGAGAGCCAGGGGATCGTACGGATCCTCGACGGCCCAGAGGGCCGAGGCGATATCGCGCACCTCCTGCCTCGTATAGAAAAGCGTGCCTCCCTCGACGAGGTAGGGGATCCCCGCCTCCCGGAGCGGCTCCTCGTAGTTGTCGATCCCCGTCGTCCCCCGGTAGATCAGCGCGATGTCCCCGAAGCGGACGGGGCGGCGGCCGCCGCCGCGACGGTCGGCCACCTCGCGGCCGCTTCCGACGAGCCAGGCGACGAGGCGGGCCGCCGCCGCGCCCTCGATCTCCCTGATGCCGTCGGCCCCCGTTTCGCCGGTCTCGAGATCAAGCAGCATCATCGCCGTCCCGCTCCCCTCGCGCGCCGCGGCGATCGGCTCGTACACGGGTTGGTATCTCCCGCCGCCCGCCGGAGGGACGATGATCCGCGAGAAGGCGCCGTTGACCCACTCGACGATCCCGGGGACCGAGCGGAAGTTCTGCGTGATCGAGACGACCTCCCCCGATCGCGCGAGAAGATCCTTGACCCTCTCGTACGCCTCGATATCGGCCCCGCGGAAGCGGTAGATGCTCTGCTTGGGATCTCCCACGACGAACAGCTTTCCCGGCTCCGGCCCGTCGTCGCCGGGGCCGGGGGACGCCGCGAGGAGAAGGATGATCTCGGCCTGGAGCGGATCGGTGTCCTGGAACTCGTCCACGAGGATGCGGCGGTAGCGGCCGCGCAGCTCGCCCAGCGCGACGGGGTCGTCGAGCAGGCGGCGCGCGGCGAGGAGCAGATCGTCGAAGTCGAGCAGGCTGCGCAGACACTTGCGCTCGTCGGTAAAGCGACGGAACCCCTCGCACCAGCGGAGAATGCCGTCCCGGAGCCGGTCGGTCCAGATCATGCCGAACCGCTCGTGCTCCTCGCGCAGGCGCGCGGCGGCCTCTTTCTGGCGCGCGCAGATCTCGGGAGGGGTCCAGTTCCGCCTGTTCCCTTTCGAGGATGGGGGCTTGAGGGACAGCAGGAGCGGCTCGAGCGACTCCGCGGCGGCGGACTCGAGGGGGGCCGCGTCCTCGAGCAGCCGCGCGATCTCCGACGCTCCGCGGTCAGAGGGGTCCGTGCAGTGATCGGCCGACAGCCTGCGCAGCTCCCGGGCGCCGGCGAGGATGCTCCGGCGCCACGCATCGAGCAGCCCCGCCGCATCCCCTCCTCCGTCTTCCGTTCCCCGCCGGGGACGTCCCTCCGCGCGCCGGCCCCGCGACGAGTAGTGCCGCAGCGTTATCGAGCGCAGCCGTTCGAACGCGGACGGGCCCGCCGCCTCGACAAGCCCCCGCAGGGTCGCCTCGTGCCGCGCCGCCTCCTCCGAGAGGTACTCGTCGAACGACTCGTCGAGGAAGATCGCTCCGTCTATCCCGTCGAGCAGGGAGAACCGGGGATCGACTCCGGCTTCTATCGGATACTCGTGCAGGAGCGTCGAAGCGAAGGCGTGGATCGTCGAGATCTGCGCGCGCTCGAGACCCCGGCGGGCCGTCTCGAGCCGCTCGCGCTCTATCCCCTCGGTCGCCCCGTCGGCGAGCAGCAGCTCGATCCGCTCGGCCACGCGCCCCTTCATCTCGGCGGCGGCCTTTTCGGTGAAGGTGATGGCGACGATCTGGGCGCACTGGGCCGCCCCTTCCCGCAGTATCGAGATTATCCGCTCGACGAGTATCGTCGTCTTCCCCGTCCCCGCTCCCGCCTCGAGACAGAGCGATGTCGACAGGTCCCGCGTCGCCCGGACGCGGGTCTCGATATCGACCGGCTCGACGCGTCTAGCGCTCATCGTCCGCCTCCCGCATCGCCAGGTATCTCCCGGCCCGGCCGTCCGCCCCGCTCTTGCGCTCGAAGAGCCTCCCGCATCCGGTCGGGCAGGCCTGGCGCGCCCCGCAATACTCGCACCGGCCGGCCCCGGGGATCGCGAAGAAGATCCCCCCGCTCACGCCGTCGACGATCGTCTCGAGGATGCGCGAGAGCCGGGGGCCGTCCGTCTCCCATCCGTCCCCCCGGAAGAGAACGGTACGCTTCCCGTCCCCGTCGCCGACCCGGCGGTACACCGCCTCGCCGCGCTCGACGGGCAGCCCGAGGATCGCCGAGGCGGCGAGCAGGTATACGGGGAGCTGGAGATTCTCTCCGCCGCCGAGATCCTGGTCCCTCTGGCGAAGCGACCCTGTCTTGTAGTCGACGACCCGGTACCTCTCCTGCGGCGAGCTGTCGATCCGGTCGATCCTGCCGTGGAAGGAGATCGTCCTGCCCCCCGCCCGGACCGCCACGGGGCCGGGCGAACCTTCATCGCCGAACCGCTGCTCGAACCGCACGGGGAGATAGTCCGAGCCGGCGTCCGCTTCCTCCGCCACGAACCGCTCGACCGCCCGGGCGATGCGGCGCCGCTCGACCTCCCAGAAGACGCCCCGGCCGACCGGCTCGGCCGCGGCGAACTCGTCGAGCACGGCCCCGGAGACCTCCCTCGACAGCGCGAGCGCCCGCTCCCGCACCGGGTGCGAGAGCGGCAGGAGCCCGTCCGCGGCGAGCCCGCGGAAGACCCGCTCGAGAACGAGGTGCACCGCGCTGCCGCGCCGCAGCGGCGTCAGCGTCACGGCCCGCTCAGGCTCCTCGACCTGCTCTATGCGGAGGATCTTCCCTATATAGAAGGCGAAGGGGCACCGGGCGTACGATTCGAGGGAGGTGGCGGAGAAGCTCCAGCCCCGCTCGCCGAGCAGCCGCTCGAGGGCGGCGACCGCCGCGGGAGACTCGAACACGCCGTCGTACGGGGTGAAGCGCGGCGAGGACCACCGCTCGCGCATGCACCGGGCGCCGCGGCCGAAGAACGGCGCACCGGGGATGTAGACGGCGCGGCCTCGCGGCCGGCCGGCGTGTATGAAATCGTGATCGAACCGGCTCAGCGGCACCTCGCTCCCCTCCGGACGCCCGCCGAGCGGAAGCCTGATCCTCCCAAGGCCCGCTTCCCCTCCCGGCCGCAGGTCCGGGTGGAGCAGGTACGACGAGGGGAGAAACTCCCGGCCCGTGCCGCCGTCGATCCGTGGGAAGCTGCAGAAGAGACGGCTCGTCGCGGAGCGGCAGGCGAGGGCGAAGATCAGGCGCGTCTCTTCGAGGCGCCCCGATCGCCGCGAGAGCCGCACACCCTCGCCGGCGGCCCGCTCTATGGCGTCTCGTTCGAAATCCTTGAGGAAGGGATCCTGCCGGACCGGCCCCGGGACGATCCCCTCGACCAGCCCCGGCAGGAAGACCGTCGAGAAGCGAAGGCCGCGGGACTGCTGGGCGGTGATGATGCCGACCCCGCCGGCGCCGGAGGCGCCGCGCGTCCCCGGATCCTCCGCGAGCACGGCGGCGGCGACCGCTGCGAAACGCCGCAGCGTCGCGCCGGCGCTGATCCGGTCGAGCCCGCCGAGCTCCTCGAGCCTGCCCAGCGCCGGGACTATCCCCTCGACCGGGGCGAACAGCGCCGCAGCCGCCTCCCCCGTCACGGCGGCGAACCTGCTCCATGCCGTGCATGCCGAGATCTCGCGCCTGGTCCTCTCGATGACGGCGATCACCCCTGCGCACTCCCTCAGCGCCCCGGGCAGGCGCCTGTCGGCGCTCCCCTGCCGGACCGAGCGCTCGTACTTCTCGATCAGCCTCCGTGTCTCGATCTCCCAGCCGTCCTCTCCGGTCATCCCCTCGACGGCGCCGGCCCGGATCCAGAAGGCGAACGGATCGACCTCCGGCGGACCCGGCGAGGCAAGAGGCGCGGAGCCGAGAAAGTCGGCCAGCTCGGCCCTGCCTCCCGGGCCGGCGAGGAGCTTGAGCAGATCGAGAAGGCCGCGGGTCGCCGCATCGCGTCTTCCCACCCCGGGCGTCGGCGAATACCACGGGATGCCCGCCTCTTCGCACGCCTCTCGCAGCAGGGCGCCGACCCCGCCGGTCCAGGGAACTATCCCCGCCTCCCGGAACCGCTCTCCCCCGCCGCCGGCCGACTCGAGCAGCCGCCTCGCGATCTCCCTCGCCTCCTCGCGCGGGTCGGGCGCGCTGATCAGCGTCGCCGGCGCGGGAGCGCCGGCCGCCGGGGCCGGCCGGTGCTCGAACCCCTCGCGCCTCAGCAGATCGACGAGGGGCGAGGCGAAACGGAACGGCTCGCTCCCGTCCCAGGGAACGAAGAAGACCGTGTCGGCCCCGCCGGAGGCGCCGCGCAGGAGCCGCCACTGCAACTCGTTGAAATCGTAGAACCCGTAGACGAACAGACGGAGACCCCTCGCCGCGGCGGGGGCCGCGGCTGCGGCTCGGCCGAGCCTGTCGTGGAAATCCCCTCCCGCGCGGCCGATCAGCTCGCGGTAGCGGATGAAGAGGTCGAGGACCGCTCGCACGCGGCCGGCACGGGACGGGGCGGCCCCGCCGATCGCCCGCCCGGCGGCCTCGGGCGAATATCCTCCCTCGGCCAGATCGGTGAAGGTGCCCAGCAGCGCGTCGCCGAATCCATCGGTGCCGGGAAGCCCCGAGAGCCCGTCCGGGACGCCTCCCTGCAGCGCCTCGTCGACGAGGACGCGCGGCGCGTGCGGGGGGAGCTGCGCGATCGGGGGGAGCCCCGCCCGGTCCTCGACGAGCCCGGCGAGATCTGCGATCGTCAGCGCCCGCAGATCCGCGACGCCGCCGAGCCGGTGGGCGAGCGAGCGCCGCAGATACGAGCAGAGGAGGTTCGAGCCCGCTATGATGCAGACGCCGGGGAGCGGATCGCGGCGCGAGGCCTCGCGAACCTCCGCGGCGAGCGCTTCCTCGAGCGCTGCGAAGTCTCCCGCCGTGTACAGGCGCCGAATCATTCGGCGATTGTATCAGAACGGCGCCTCGCTGATAAGCGCGTTCCCCGCGCGGCCCGCGCGGGAGATGAAAATGCGGTGCGGGGTCGCCCCCGCACCGCATCTATGCGCTCGCTGCGATCTTCGGCTCGGGGGATCAGGCCCCGGCCGCCATCGCGCGCCTGATGATCACAGCGGCTGCGAGGATCATGGCGAGAACCAGGATCGTCACGACCGGAGCGGTCAGCAGGGGAACGGGCACCGGGGTGACGACGTGGATCAGCTGCACGCAGGTGTCGTACACCGTCCCCGTCGCGTTGTCCCAGGCGATGATCGTCAGCTCGTCGTAGTCGCACACGTTCGCCGCGCCGGCGTCGATGATGCCGTAGATGTCGAGGCACGCGCCGCCGTCGACGGTGACCTGGCCGGGCTGGTTGAT
>JAQVGR010000404.1 GCA_028696635.1 Candidatus Krumholzibacteriia bacterium
AGCGGATGATCGTTCCCGCACCTCCGACGGCGAATACGTCGGAGCCCGAAAGGCCCCAGACGGCGACGAGCATCACATTCACCCCGCTGTCCATCGCCGACCACGAGGCGCCGTCCCAGTGGAAGATTCCGCCTCCGTTCCCGACGACGAACACGTCGTCCTCGTCCGCTCCCCAGACGTCCCAGAGCCACGAGCCGGTCACAGCGCCCGCGGGATGCCACGCTTCGCCGTCGAAGCGCAGAACGCTCCCCTCGGCGGTCACGGCCCAGACGTCGTCGGAGAGGCGCGCCCAGGATCCGGTGATAGTGGCGGGGGCGGGGGGGGAGATCTCCTCCCACTGCGCCCCGTCCCAGAGAATGGTCGTCCCGCCCTCGCCGGCTGCCGTCATCCTGTCCCAGTACAGGCCGGAGACGGTGAACAGGTCGGCCGTGTTCGGAGTCAACGAGAGTCGCCAGATCGTGCGGTCCGAATGCATCACCACGCCGTTCTCGCCGACGGCGAAGACGTACTTCCCGGCCCCGGTCACGTCGTGGAGATGGACGGTAGAGGCGCTCATCACGGGGTACCAGTTGACGCCGTCCCAGTGCACGATCGCGCCCGGACTGCCGGCGACGTACGCGTCGGAGGGCCCCAGGCACCACGCCGACATGAAAACGCTCGACG
Organism: Candidatus Krumholzibacteriia bacterium; assembly: GCA_028696635.1. Classification (GTDB taxonomy): domain Bacteria; phylum Krumholzibacteriota; class Krumholzibacteriia; order Krumholzibacteriales; family Krumholzibacteriaceae; genus JAQVGR01. The sequence continues at coordinate 664 of JAQVGR010000404.1, forward strand.
TCGAGTAAACTCCCGGGTTCCAGAGCTCGCCGTCGTAGCGGAGGATCGCCCCCTGTGATCCTACCGCAATGACATCTTCCGGTCCTGTGCCGTGCACTCCGTAGAGACTTTCCAAGGTGACGGACGGCATCTTCCTCCAGGCGATCCCGTCGTAATGCACGATGTAGCCGCCCAGCCCCACGATGAAGATATCCTCGGCTCCCGAACCCCAGATTCCGCGGAACCACGCCGTGAAGAAGGAGGCGGTCTCGCTCCATGCGGCGCCGTCGAAATGCAGGATCGTCCCCGAGGTTCCCACGGCGTAGACGTTCGACGGCGATGTCCCCCAGACGCCGTAGAGATCGGCCGTGGTGCCGCTTTTCATCGCGGACCATCGTCCCCGGACGCGCCGGAGGACGGTCCCGCCGGATCCGACGGCGAAGGCGGTCTGGCCGTCCTGCCACACGCCGTAGAGATCGGCCGTCGCAGGCGCGCTCTCGGCGATCCAGACGCCGTCTTCCAGCCGCAGCGCCGTTCCCCCCTCGCCGACGGCGGTGCAGGTCCCCGGACCCGATCCCCAGACTCCGTGCAGCGAGGCGCTCGTCCCGCTGCGCATCACATTCCATTCCGCGCCGTCGAAGAGGACGATGCGGCCGTTCGCACCCGTCACGTAGACCTCGGACGGCCCCGATGCCCAGATCCCGGTCAGAGGCTCGCTCGATGAGACGATTGTCCACTGGAGTGACGGAGGCGGCGGAGGGAGGGGAGGGGGGAGAGGGTCGCCGGCGGGATCCGTAGCCTCGCCGCAGGCGCCCAACGTCGCCAGTGCGAGAGCGGACGCGAGCGAAAGGCAGCGTCTGAGGCGCGCAGGTGACGGGCGTCCGAGCATCATCTCTTGCGTTCGTCGGTCCGGGCGGGGTCGGGAGGCGCAGGCGCTTCCTGCGCTCCCCTGAGGAAAGATACCGGTTGCCGGCGGCGGGGTCAACCTCCGGCGTAAAAGAATTCCCGCTCTGAGAATCCCGTCGCCCGGGCGAGCAGGGAGTTCGGAAAAACGCCGATGAGCGTATTGTAGCGCATGACCGTGTCGTTGTAGAACTGGCGTGCGAACCGGATGTCGTCCTCGAGACGCGTCAGATCCCGCTGGAGTTCGAGAAAAACGGTGTCCGCCTTGAGGCCGGGGTACGCCTCGGCGACACCGATGAGGGCGCGGATCGATCCCTCGAGGCGCTCCTCGGCAGAAGCCGCTGCGGCAGGCGATGTCGCAGCCATCGATTCGGACCGCAGACGGGCCGCCCGCTCGAAAACCTCCCGTTCGTGCGCGGCGTACCCGCTCACCGTTTCGACGAGTTTCGGCACGAGCTCATGTCGCTTCATGATCTGGATATCGATCTGCGACCAGCCGTTCACGCAGCGGTTCCGCATCGTGACGAACCGGTTGTACGATATCAGGGCCCAGAGCGCGCCGAGGGCCGGTACGGCGATCAGCAGATACTGCGACATCGTTCCTCCATCAGCCGGCCCCCGACCCGCCGCCGCCGCCTCCGCCTCCTCCGCCGCCGCTGAATCCTCCACCGGAGCTCGTTGTCGTCGAGAGGGCCGAGGAGAGCGCCTGCAAGTTGGCGATCGAGGCGCCGACGGACTCCAGGCCGGCGGCCTGGGCCGCCGCTCCACCCGCGCCGGCTGCGGCCGCAGGATGGAACCACATGACCGCCGGAACGGCGGTGTCGTACTCGCGCGCGACCAGCTCGAGGTTCTTCAGGAGCTTGTCCGCGACGCCGAGGGCGGCCGCATAGACGAGATATCGCTCCCAGAGCGGGAGCAGCGAGGGGCCGGCATCCTTCATCGCCGAAAAGTCCGACATGAACCTCTTGAACGCGGTCCA
>JAQVGR010000405.1 GCA_028696635.1 Candidatus Krumholzibacteriia bacterium
GGGGCCGTCTCGCTCGTATTCCCCGACCTGTCCCGCGAGCTTTCGGCGCCGTTCATGGCGCTGCCGCACCCGGAGTCGCCCGGCGAGGGGTTCATCGAGGAGAACGGGAGCCGGCTCGTGCGGTCGATAGTCGAGTTCGGAGAGAAGCGGGTGCGCGAGGTGATGGTGCCCAGGATCGACGTCTTCGCCGTCGACAGCAGGATGACGGTGGCGAGGGTGCGCAGGACGGTCTCGCGCTCGGGGCACTCCCGCGTGCCCGTCTACGAGGGTACGATAGACCGGGTCATCGGCATGCTCTACGTGAAGGACCTCGTCGACATATCGGACGAGGACGCCGAGCGGACGGGGATCGAGCAGCTCGCCCGCGAGGCGTACTTCGTCCCCGAGGGAAAGAAGATCGACGACCTGCTGAGGGATTTCCGGATGCGCAGGCAGCATATGGCGGTGGTCGTCGACGAGTACGGGGGGACCTCGGGGATCGTCACCCTCGAGGACATCCTCGAGGAGATCGTCGGGGAGATCACCGACGAGTACGATCGCGTCTCTCCCCTGATCAGAAGGGCGGGGGAGGCGAGCTACCTCATCGAGGGGCGCACCCCGCTCGAGGACCTGCGCGAGACGCTCGGGATCGACCTGCAGTCCGAGGAGGTCGACACACTCGGCGGGCTGCTCTACGACCTGCTGGGGCGCGTGCCGTCCCAGGGCGAGCAGATAGAATCGGACGGGATCGTCTTCCGCGTCGAGCGCCTGGAGGGGCAGCGGATCGCCGAGGTGCTGGGGACGCTGCCGGGCCCCGGAGGAGCGTGAGATGGAGAAGGATCGCGGGAACGGCAGGCCGGGCGGGAGACCGAAGCTCTTCGTGTGGCTCAGGCGGCGGTTCATCACGGGCCTGGTGGTCCTGCTGCCGACCGTGCTGACCGTCTGGCTGCTCTGGAAGATCTTCCGCTCGGTCGACGGCGTGCTGCGGCCGCTCGCCGCGCGCTATCCGCTGCTCGACATCCCGGGGCTCGGGGTGCTCGCCGTGCTGCTGATCGTGCTCGCCGTCGGGATATCCGCGGCGAACCTGCTGGGGCGCCGGTTCATCCGCCTGCTCGAGCGGGCGCTCGGCCGGGTGCCCCTGGTCAACCGGATGTACCTGACGCTCAAGCAGATGAGCGAGGTCTTCCTGCAGGAGAAGCGCACGGCGTTCCGCCGGGCCGTCATGATCGAATACCCCCGGCGCGGCCTCTACTCGGTCGGGTTCGTGACCTCGACCTGGAGATTCCGCGACGAGACGGGGCGGGAGCGCGCGATGGTCAACCTGTTCCTTCCGACGACCCCGAATCCGACCTCGGGCCTCTTCCTCATCCTCCCCGAGGAGGACACCGAGCCGATGGGATGCTCGATAGAGGAGGCGGTGAAGATGGTCATCTCGGGAGGCGCGGTGACGCCGTCCGATCTCCCGGTCCGCTTCGCGGCGTCCCGCCGCGCCGGCGACCGCGACGATCCCCGCAGGGATTAACCCTTGACTGGCGGGCTGCTCCGTTCCATTCTCTCTCCCTGTGCGCGCGGTCCCTGCCGGGGGTTTCCCGATGGAAGAGAGAGAAGAGAGATTCGAACATTCGCTCGAGCTGATCGGCTCGATTCTCGAGTCGGGCGATCCGGTCAGGCTCCGCGCGGCGCTCTCCGAGATGCACGGCGCGGACGCGGCGGATGTTCTCTCCGCGCTTCCCGAGGAGCGGCATCTCCCGCTGCTGCGGGCGATGCGGCGCGATCTCGCCAGCGAGACCCTCGCGATGCTCGACGAGGGGATCGCGCGGGAGATCCTCTCCCGGCTCGATTCCGCCGAGATCGCCGATCTGCTCGATCCCCTGGCGAGCGACGACCAGACGGACCTGATAAACCTCGTCCCCCCGGAGCACGTCCCCGCCGTCCTGCGGCGGATCAGCAGGGAGGACTACGAGGACGTCGCCGAGCTGCTGAAGTTCGACGAGGAGACGGCGGGCGGGATCATGGCCCGCGAGATCCTCGCCGTGCGGCGGGGGATGACGATACAGGACGTCATCGACACGATCCGCGCCGGGTTCAAGGACGTCGATCACATACAGTTCGTATACGTCGTCGACGCGAACGGCACGCTGCTCGGCACGATCGCGCTCGTCCACCTGCTCGTCGAGGAACCCCGGCGCCGGGTCGAGGACGTCATGGCCGCCGATCCGATAACCGTCACGGTGGACACCGACCAGGAGGAGGTCGCGGCGCTGTTCGCGCGGTACGACCTCTATTCCCTCCCCGTCGTCGACGAGAGCGGCAGGCTCGTCGGGCGCATCACAGTCGACGACATCATCGACGTCATAGAGGAGGAGGCGAACGAGGACATCACGATGATGGCCGGCACCGGCGACGAGGAGTTCTGGGAGCGCTCGCCGCTGCGCCTCTCCCGGGCGCGCCTGCCCTGGCTGCTGACCGGCCTGTTCGGGGGGCTCGCCTCGGCGCTCGTGATGAACCACTTCAAGGCCTCGATCGTGTCGGTCCC
>JAQVGR010000406.1 GCA_028696635.1 Candidatus Krumholzibacteriia bacterium
AACCGCGGGTACGAGGACGGGGATTTCGAGATCGACGAGGTGATAGTGGAGAGCCTCTCCCTCCAGGGGAGGAAGATCGCCGGGACGCCGTTCGGACTGACCGTCGGCCGCCAGCACCTCTTCTACGGCGAGGGGCTCGTCTGCTGGGACGGGGGGCCGCTCGACGGCTCCCGCACCGCGTACTTCAATGCGGCGGTGGCGCATATCGAGTGGGGAAAGCGGCGCTTCGACCTGCACGCCATCTCGAACCCGGAGAAGGACGATTACCTCCCCGTCGTCAACGGCCAGGACCGATCGCTGATCGAGTGGGACGAGCGGGGGGGCGGCCTCTATTACACGGACGAGTCGTTCGCGGGAAGGAAGATCGAGGCGTATTACTTCTACAAGAACGAGAACGACCCCGATGACGCGTTTCCCGAAAGCGACATCCACACCCTCGGCGCCCGCGTCTCGGGGGATGTGACCGGCGATCTCTCCTTCGCCGCCGAATGGGCGGGGCAGATCGGCGACCGCGGCGGCGCCGAACGGCTCGGGTACGGCGGATACCTCCGAGGCACGTACCGCGCTCCGCTCGAGCGGCCCCTCGATATCTCGGCGGGGGGGATCTACCTGTCGGGGGACGACCCGGCGACCGGCGACTACGAGGGGTGGAACACCGTGTACGCGCGCTGGCCGAAATGGAGCGAGCTCTACATCTACACGCTGGCCAACGAACGGGGCGTCGCCTGGTGGGAGAACCTCGCCTCCGGCTGGCTCGGGCTGGGCCTGAAGGCGCACGAGCGGGTGAGCCTCGACGCGAAGATCTACGCGATGTGGGCCGCCGAGCGCCCGTTCGCCGGCGCCGCGCTCTTCGGCGGGGGGGACTACCGCGGCACCCTCTCGATCGTCAAGATCGACTGGAACCTCGAGAAGAGCCTCACGGGCCACCTTCTCTGGGAGATGCTCCGGCCCGGCGACTACTACGCCGGCGGGAGCGACGCGGCGCACTTCCTGCGATGGGAGTTCATGCTCAGGTACTAGGCGGGGGGGGGTCAGTCCTCCCTTTTCCCCGGCCGCCTCCTGTGGTATACTGCCCGCGGCATCATCCGCGAATATCGCACCGGAGAAGCAGACCTGCTCGGCGCGCCGAAGGCAAGGAGGTTGCCATGGAAGAGATCGAAGTCGGCAAGGTCACCGATTACTTCGCCCATATCGGCGTCGTGGCGATCGACGTCACCAACGAGGGGTTCAGGGTGGGCGACACCCTCCATTTCAAGGGGCACACGACCGATTTCACGCAGAAGATCACCTCGATGCAGGTCGACCACAAGTCGGTCGAGGAGGCCCCCGTCGGCTCCGACGTCGGGATCAGGGTGCAGGAGCGGGTGCGCACGCACGACCACGTCTACAAGATAGTCGAGTAGGCGTGCGGCGCCGTCGTGCCCGGTTCGCCGCTGCCCCCACGCGGGCAGCGCCCCCCGATACACTGGCCCATGCGGTACACAATCGCGACCGGGCTCGCTCGCCCGGTCCTTCTTTATTCCATTGATATAGCTTGTATTACAGTGATTTCATCGGGAGCGGCACGGTGCTTGCCTTTCCTGTTTCCCGCCCGGGCGACCCATTGGCAGCCGGTTTTACATGGACCTGACATCTATGAGGGAGGTCGTTTCGCATGACAAAGGGCATGATCTGTCTGATCCTCGGCGTCCTGACGCTTGGGATGTTCGCGTCCGATCCGGCGCTCGCGCGCCGCGACGACGACCAGACGATGCTGGTCTCTCCGCGAGTCCTGTTCCTCGGGTTCTCGGGGACCAGGATCACGATCCACACCTGCATCCCCTACAGCTCGGTCGACCGCGAGTCGATCCGTCTTTCCGGCGACGGCGACGGATCGATCGCGCCGGTGAGCACGAAGAGCGACAGCAGGGGAAACCTCGTGGTCAAGTTCGCTGCGGCGGACGTGGCGACGATCGTCTCCGCGCCGCGGAGCGTGCTGACCATGACCGGCGACTACACCGAAGGCGGGAGCTTCTCGCTGACCGGGTACATCATCGTGAAGGAGATCTCGCTGCGCCGCGGGCAATAGCGCGATCGCCGGATCACCGTCGAAACAGGAGGAGCCGCCCCGCTGCCGGGGCGGCTCCCGTGTTTTCAGCGGCTCTCGCCGGACGCCTGGCCCGGCGGCCCCGGTCAGCGGCTCGACGGCATCTCGAGCCCGTAGTTCTGGCGCCGGTCGGCCCGCTTGAGCTGCAGGGCGAGGAAGATGGAGATCACCCCGAGCGCGACGAGCATCAGGATCGGGATCGTGTAGTTGTACGGCGCGATCTGGCCGGTCGCCCGCATCTCGTCGATCCGCGCCGAGATCTGCTCGGGGCCGAGCCCCTGGGCGATCAGATCCTCTCGCGCCCTGGCGATCTGGGCGAGCACGTTCGGGTTGACCATGTCGAGGACCTTGCCGATCCCCCAGTAGAAAACGGAGAGCCCGTAGTTCTGTATCGTGAACATCGTCGCGTAGGCGGTGCCGAGC
>JAQVGR010000026.1 GCA_028696635.1 Candidatus Krumholzibacteriia bacterium
TAATCAACGCGTCGAAGGGGCTCGAGGAGAAGACCCTGTGCAGGATGAGCGAGGTCCTCAACGACGAGCTCCCGCAGCCGGCTTCCAGGATCGTCGGACTGCTCGGGCCGAGTCACGCCGAGGAAGTCAGCAGACAGATGCCCACCTCAATCGTCGTTTCGGGGCCGAATCAGGCCGTCCTCGAATCGATACAGCCGATCTTCATGAACGAGTACTTCAGGGTCTACACAAACACCGATCTCGCCGGAGTCGAGCTCGGCGTATCGCTCAAGAATACGATCGCGATTGCGGCCGGGATCTGCGACGGACTCGGATTCGGCGACAACACCAAGGCGGCGCTTCTCACTCGCGGCCTCGCAGAGATCAAGCGGCTCGCATCGCGGATGGGAGCGCGCGAAGAGACGTTGAGCGGGCTCGCCGGCGTGGGCGACCTCATCGTCACGTGCATGAGCAGGCACAGCAGAAACCGGCACGTCGGAGAGCAGATCGGAAGGGGGAAGAAGCTCCACCAAGTGCTCGCCGAGATGGTCATGGTGGCAGAAGGGGTAAAAACCACGAAGGCGGCGGTGGCGCTCTCCCGCCGCATGCGGGTCGAGATGCCGATCGCCGAGCAGGTTTACCGGGTGCTGTTCTACAACAAGGATCCGAGAAGGGCCATCAGGGACCTGATGGTCCGCAGGGCCAAGAAGGAGATGTACCGCTGAGGAGATAACCGGCGCAGACGATCGGACGCCGCGGAGGATCCGGCATATGAAGAAAGACCAGAAGCTGTACTACTCGATCGGTGAGGTCAGCGAGCTCATCAAGGTCAAGCCCCATGTGCTCAGATACTGGGAGACGCAGTTCCCCATCCTCAAGCCGAAGAAGAACAGGGCGGGGAACAGGACGTACAAGGTCAGGGATATCAAGTTTCTCCTGACGATCAAGAACCTCCTGTACGACAAGGGCTACACCATATCCGGGGCTCGCCAGAAGCTGCGCGACTCGAACAACAATCCCGACGCGCTGATAGAGCAGCTCGCCATCCCGTTTGCGGAACCGTCGAGCAGGGACCTGCTCCGGACGCTGAGGGAGGACCTTCTCGAGCTTCGCGAGCTGGTAGGAAGGCTCTGAGCCGACTGATCAGCACCCGGCCGAAGGCGCCGTACCCCGCCAAAAACGGGCTTGCCTGGACGCAGTGCCGCATATATTATGGTACTGGTCGGGGCGTAGCGCAGTCCGGTTAGCGCACTAGCATGGGGGGCTAGGGGTCGCTGGTTCGAATCCAGTCGCCCCGACCATTTTCCCCGGGCGCATTCGCCGCCCTACTTCCCGCATCGCCAGAAGGAACCTCAGGCAAGGAGAACGACGATGCTCGATCGCTTCGGGGCAGTCATCCCTGCATACAACGAAGCGGCTCATATCGCCGGCGTCGTCAGGCGTGTCAGTGAAATGATTCCGCCGTCCAATATAGTAGTGGTCGACGACGGATCGACCGACGGCACGGCTGAGGCGGCCGAAGACGCCGGGGTACGGGTCCTGCGCAATCCGGGCAATCTCGGCAAGGGCACGTCGCTCGCCGCAGGGTACGGGCTCATGCTCGAGAGGGAAGGGATCGAGGGGATATTCACCCTCGATGCCGACGGACAGCATGACCCGGCGGAGATGCCCAGGTTCATCGAGCCTTTCCGGAACCGACATGCCGATCTCGTCATCGGAAGCCGGATGGCGGACACGAGGGGTATGCCCCTGATCCGCAGGATGACCAACCGTCTCACGTCGGCTGTGATCAGCCACCGCGCCGGGTGCCGCATCGACGACACGCAATCGGGATACCGGCTGATCAGGAGTTCACTCCTCCGAGGCATGACACTGGTGACGAAACGGTTCGACACGGAGAGTGAGATCCTGATCAGAGCGTCCCGCAGAGGGGCGATGATCGTCTCCGTGCCCGTCAGGACCATCTACGGGGATGAACGAAGCAAGATACATCCGCTCAAGGATACGTGCCGGTTCTTGAGGCTGGTCATCCGGAGCTTTTTCTGGTAGCGTGCCTCTGCATGGAACGAAGGATCCTCATAACGAACGACGACGGTATCCGCGCCGAAGGCCTGATCGCCCTCGAGAACAGCCTCGCGCCTCTCGGCCGGGTGATCACGGTGGCCCCCGAGAGCGAGCAGAGCGCCACGAGCCACGCGATCACCCTCGACCGCCCCCTGAGGATCAAGGAGTACGGATCGGAGCGCTACAGCGTCTCCGGAACGCCGACCGACTGCGTCCTGCTCGCCGTGCACGGGATCCTCGATACCCCTCCCGACCTGGTCGTTTCAGGGATAAATCACGGCCCGAATATGGGAGAGGACGTCACATATTCCGGTACCGTGGCGGCCGCCATCGAGGCGTACATCCTCGGCATCGACTCCATGGCGGTGTCGGTGACCGACTGGGAGCCGGCCTCATTCGCCCCGGCGGGCGAGATCGCCCTGTACCTCGCAGGTCAAATGCTCTCCCGGCAGCATGAGGGGGCTAACCTCTGGAACGTCAATATCCCCCCGCTTCCCCCGGAGGAGATACGGGGGATCCGGATCACGAAGCTCGGATCCCGGATCTACAACGATACGATAGTCCGCAAGACCGACCCCCGCGGCAAGGACTACTTCTGGATCGGCGGGGGGGAGCCGGGGTGGAACAGGGACGACAGATCCGACTTCAGCGCCGTCTCATCCGGCTTCGTTTCAGTCACGCCGCTGAAGCTCGATATGACAGACACCGGGACGATGGCCGCGCTCCAGAGGTGGGATCTGCGATGGCCCTGAACGACTACCGCATCGCGCGGCGCAGGATGGTGGAGGAGCAGCTCATGGCGCGGGGGATCAGGGACGAGCGTATCCTCGCCGCGTTCCTTGAGGTCCCGAGGCACCTGTTCGTCGACCCGGCGGTCGGCGGCAGGGCGTACGACGACTGTTCCCTTCCCATCGGATGCTCCCAGACGATCTCCCAGCCCTACACGCAGGCGATGATGATGCAGGAGGTCGGGGTCAGGTCCGGCGACAGGGTCCTTGAGATCGGGACGGGCTCGGGGTACCAGACTGCGATACTTTCCCTGATAGCGAGGGAGGTCTGCTCGATCGAACGCATTGCGGCGCTCAGCGAGAGCGCGGAGGCCGTCCTGAAGCGGGTGAGAACCGGACGCATCAGACTCAAGGTCGGCGACGGCGCCGAAGGCTGGCCGTACTATTCGCCGTTTGACCGCATCATCGTTTCGGCGGCGACGCGCGAGCGTCCCGACGCTCTTCTCGGACAGCTCTCAGACAGCGGATCCCTCATAGCTCCCCTGCAGACTGAGGAGGAACAGCTCGTCCTCTACCGCCGGACTGGGAACACGGTGACTGAAAAGCGCCTGACACGGTGCTCATTCGTACCCATGCTGAAAGGAGTCGGATAGGATGGCTCCTGCGCTCGCTTTCGCGATCAATGTCTCGCCGAAGGTCGTGACATTCGTCATCGCGATGCTCCCGATCTCGGAGCTGCGAGGGGCGATACCGTACGCCCTCGCTGCGGGGAAGATGCACTGGCTCGAGTCGTACATCATAACCGTCGCGGGAAATTTCGTGCCGGTCATACCGATCCTGCTCTCCCTCGAGAGAGTTTCGGAGCGGCTCATGAAGTACCCCGCGCTTCGCCGGTTCTTCGAGTGGTTTTTCGAGCGTGCCAAGCGCAGGGGCGGGCTCGTCGCCCGCTTCGAGGCGATCGGACTGACGCTTTTCGTCGCCGTCCCTCTCCCCGTGACCGGTGCCTGGACGGGATGCGCCGCAGCGGTCCTCTTCGGGATCCCGCTGCGACTGGCCGTGCCTGCCATTCTGCTTGGGATCATGATCGCCGGGGGCGTCGTGACGCTCGCCAGCCTCGGCCTCATATCGTTCTGGGGGCTCTGAACCCGCGGTCCGCACATCCATCTCTCGCGTTTTATGCGAAAATCATTTGAGTTCGGACCGTCCAGATGATATGTTTCCCCGTGACGTCGGGGCGTAGCGCAGTTCGGTTAGCGCGCCTGCTTCGGGAGCAGGAGGTCGGTGGTTCAAATCCACTCGCCCCGACCATCGTTATGATGAATCTTCACCCGCGACGCCGCGCGATCGTGATGCTCCTGCTGCTGGCCGGCCTGCTCGGAAACGGGTGCACCCCCGCCCCCAGGTACACCGGGCATCGCCCGGCACCCGGCAGACCGGCGGTTTCACCTCCGGTCGCCGCCCCCCGAGGTACCCTCGGGCTGATCCTCGATCACCCGCTGCGCGGTCTCTCCCGGCAGCGTATCGGCAGCCCCTTCGGGATCAGACGACATCCGTCATACGGGACCAGTGAATTCCATCAGGGGGTTGATTTTCAGGCCCGAATGGGGGAGGATGTCTTTGCCGCCGCCGGAGGGAACGTGGGCTTTTCCGGCAGACGGCGGAGGTACGGAACGGTGGTCATCATCGAACATGGGGGGGACGTTCACACCGTCTATGCGCACTTGTCGGAGGCCGGAGTCCAGAAAGGGGACAGCGTCGAGACCGGGCAATGGATCGGCAGGGTCGGGGTGAGCGGAAACGCCACCGGAGCACATCTTCATTTCGAGCTCAGAATCGGCGGGGAGGCAGTGGATCCCCTCGGATATATGAGCCTCGGGCGGTGAACGAAGGAAAGCGGGCGATCCGATGGCGCTGCAGGACGGCGAAGAACAGTCGCGAAGGATGTACTTCAGGGATGTGAGCCGGTTTCCCGTCCTGACACGGGATGAGGAGGGGGACCTTGCCCGGCGAGCCCGAGCCGGAGACGAGGATGCCCGACGAAAACTGATCCTGAGCAATCTCAAGCTCGTCATAACGATAGCGAGATCGTACGCATCATACGGCGTGCCTTTTCTCGATCTCATAGAGGAGGGCAATCTCGGGCTGATCAGGGCGGTCAGCAGGTTCGATCCGGACAAGGGGTTCCGATTCAGCACCTACTCCTCGTGGTGGATCAGGCAGGCCGTCGTGCGGGCAATCTCCAATCACTCCCGCACGATACGGATACCGATCCACGTTTTCCAGCTGATGACCCGGTTCATCGCGCTCGACAACTCGAACGAAGAGTTGAGCACGGAGGAAATGGCCCGACGTCTCGGCATCTCGCAGCGAAAATTCAACACGCTCGAAAAGCTCGTCCGTGATATCAGGGCGCTCGACCTGGCAGGCTCGAAAGACAGCTTCAGCCAGCTGGCGGCGGATACCGAGTCGGACGACTCCGCCGATCCCGAGAGGATCGTGCTGAGCCAGATCGAGCATGAGGAGCTCGCATCCCTGCTCGACCGTCTATCCGAGCGCGAGCAGCTGATCATCCGAGTCAGATACGGTTTCGAGGATGGTGAGCCACGGACGCTCGCTGAAACAGGCAAGCTGATGCATGTCTCTCGGGAGCGTGTCCGGCAGCTCGAAATGCGTGCTCTGCGGAAACTCAAGCATCTGCTCGAAACCGACCGACGTGATCGTACCGCAGGAGGTTCATCGGACCTTGAAGATCGATGATCTGAAACGTCTGATACGCGACATACCGGATTTCCCCCGCAGGGGCATCCTCTTCCGAGACATCACGCCGGCGCTCGGAGACCCGGAGGCGTTCGCGACGATCTGCGACGCCTTCGTCGAGCGCTATCGCGAGCTCGGGATTGATTCGGTTGCAGGCATCGAGGCCAGGGGATTCCTTTTCGCATCAGTGGCGGCTTACCTGCTCGGCCTGCCGCTGATCCCGCTGCGAAAGCCCGGCAAGCTGCCGTGGAAGACCGTCTCCAGGGCGTACGATCTCGAATACGGCACCGCCGCCGTCGAGATGCATCTCGATGCGGTCAAACGCGGGGATCGCGTGCTGATCATTGACGACCTTCTTGCTACGGGTGGCACCGCCGCTGCGGCCGCCGCGCTCGTGGAAGGGCAGGGAGGGACGGTCGTCGAGCTCGCCTTCGCGATAGAGCTCTCAGAGCTCGGCGGGCGCAACAATCTCGGAAGCCGTCCTGTCTTCAGCCTTATCACGCTCTGACCGGGAAGAAACAGATTGCGCGACGTCGCAGACCTGCTTACTATTACTGCGGCTTGCACGCCCCCGTAGCTCAGAGGATAGAGCACCGGTTTCCTAAACCGGGTGTCGTACGTTCGAGTCGTACCGGGGGCATATAAAAAACGGGGAACGGCCGGAAGATCGCTTCCTGTCCGTTCCCCTCTTTTTATGGGGACGAGCTCAACTACGTTGCGTATCGTGTCAGGCGGCGTCGTCAGAGGCCTGAGCAGCAAGATCGCTTCGCTTGAAAGGATCGGCTTGAGCGCCGCCGAATCTCGACCGCGTAGTCCGCTTGCCCCATGTAAGCGCTGAAAGTGATTATACGCCGCGAAGGCACCGTGTCAAGAATAAAATTACATTTTTATCATTTCATATATAACAATATAACAATATGTTGCAGCATTCATCTTATAATGCGCTTTATATATTCTCGAAATCCGGCATTTTGGTTTAACAAGAGGGCTCTGATCAATAATGTTCCCGCCCGCACACCCCTGCGGACGGGAACATTTCTTGGATCTCAGGAGCGAGACGCTCGTCTCAACGAAGCCACCAGAACAGATCGATGATGAGGAGTATCGGCAGCATCGTGATCACCTCCAGGTGGGGTCGGTGTCATCTCCCGGTGCTATGTGCCCGCCGCTTCAGGCTGGCAATCAATTTTGATCGCATTTTCCGTGCCTTCACCGCCTCACGGTACGGAAGAGTGGAACACGGGGAGAAGGGATGGGCAACTATAGGCTATAATTGAGATTAGCAGGCATCTACAAAGGAGCTGTCCCTGACCGTCTCTCATCCGGCGGGATCGCTATCGGCATCTTTTCAGCCATATGACGCAAGATGCAACCGCTGCATGATGCAACAAAGAGTTTCAGCACGAATTAATTCTTGATGATGTACGATATTATCTGTTATAGAAAGCATATACCGCACGTGCATATGCGATATGCCCTTGTTGAGAGTTCAGCTCTCATCGAGGATCCGGAGTGCAACGAGGGTCATATCGTCCTTGATCGATCCCGCGCCGAATCCGAGCACCGTCTCGAAGAGCTTGTCGAAAAGGGCGCTGACGGATAGGTTCCTGTGGAGACGCAGGAAGGAGAGTATACGTTCCTCCCCGAAGTATTCGCCGGACGAGTTCTCCTGGTCTATGAAGCCGTCTGTGTATATCACGAGAAGGTCACCGGGGCGCATCTTGAATATTCCCTCGCGGTATCCGGTATCCGGATCGACGCCTATAAGCGTACCCCCGCACAGGAGGCGCATCAGCATGCCGTCGTCGCGGAGGACGATCGGCGGGAACGCGCCTCCGTTGCAATACCGCATGATCCGAGTCCTGTCGTCGTAGATCGCGTAGAAGAAGGTCGCGAACCGGCATTCATCGCTCCGGTCATAGAGGGTCCGGTTGAGAGATTGAAGCACCTGGGCCGGGGACCGTTCGACTGAGACCTCCGCGCGGAACGCCGCCTGCAGAGTCGTCATCAGGATGGAGGCGGGGACGCCCTTCCCGGACACGTCGGCGACCGCGATTCCGACGACGCCCGGCGCCAGTTCGAGGTAATCGAAAAAATCACCCCCGACCTCCCGGCTCGTGCGCATGTCGCCGAGGAGCTCTGCCCCCGCGAGTCGCGGGGGAGCGGAGGGAAGCAGCCGGCGCTGAATCTCGCTGGCGAGATGAACCTCCTCCTCGAGCCGCTCCTTCTCTGCGGAAACGCGGTAGAGCATGCTGCTTCGCACCGAGGCGGCGCTCCGCTCTCCGAGCAGCTCGAGCAGCTCCGCGTCGGAGGCCGTGTATGGTTTACCCGAACGTTTGCGTCCAAGCAGGATGAAGCCGAGCAGTTCCCCCTGCTCGACGAGCGGCACGATCACCGCCGCCCCGGAGAGCGAAAGGAATTCGCGCGAGGTCCTGTCGAGGTTGCTGCTGATCCAGATCCCGTCATAATACTCGATCATCATCGGAAGCGTGCGCGACTGCGCCATCGTCACGAGATCCGCTCCCGCGGCGAGGGAGGTCAGCGGAAGACCGCCCCGTTCCGGGCTGCCGCCGCAGACGACAAACGAGCCGGCGCCTCCGAGGAAGACATGAACCGATCGGGCGTCAAAGAACTCCCGCAGCGCCGAGCTGACGAATGAGGCGATCTCGTCGGTCGCCTTGAGAGAATGGATCCTCCGCGAGAAATCCATGACCTGCTCCCGGAACAGTTCCCTGTTGCGCCCCAGAAGGCGGTCGGCGATTCGGCGCAGGGAATCGCCAGTGGGGCTGAGGGCGGCGAAGAAGACCGCAGCCGCGAGAAAGAACAGAGAATAGAGCCTCGCGTCGAGCACCCCGGGGATCCGGTCGACGACTGTTCCGCTGAAGATGTAGATGGTCGCGGCGAGTATCGCCGTCGCGATCACGAATGCGACGCCGGTCCTGTACACGAACCGCATGTCGAAGGCGTCGTACCGGAGGATGGCGAGCGCAAACGACGCCGAAATGAACGAGAGGAAGATGACCGATACGTGTTCCTCCTGTATCCGGACGCTCGGGAGGAACTGACGGAGGAGCATGACCGTCAGAAAAGGGAGCACGCCGATGACCAGCCCGACTGCGGCGATGCGGAACTTTCCTCGCTGGATCCTGTCCGATGTCACATAGGTTCGGACAAACAACACGACGCTCCCGATGACGTACAGAAGCCAGTAGATCGATGTGACTCCGTTGAGCACCTGGAGCACTGCGGGGCGGACCCCCACCGAGTAGCTCATCATGGCGGCCCCGAAGAGCGCGATGAACAGGATGGCCGGGGGAAGATAGAGGACCGTGCGGATCCGCGACCGTCTCGTCCCGGATTCGATCTCCTTGCCGGGGAATAGCAGGAAGAAATGCAGGAAGAATGCGGGGAAGAACACGGTGAGAAAGTCATAGACCAGTTCGCCCGCCAGGTGGAGGAATTCGACATCGGTGACCGGACGGGTCGTCAGCAGGAATGCGATGACGAGGCAGTTGACGGTGAATAGCTGACCGAGGATATCGGGGCGCCTCAGGAGCACCGTCATGCCGAGGAAGATGAACGTGAAGGCCGTCAGGCTCAACGTTATCCGACGGTGGATGTTCCTCATCGGCTGGGGGACGCTCTTGATGCCAGCTTCGAACAGGGAATCTCCGCGCGCGAAGACATATGTCTGTACGGCGCCTGAATCGGCCGATTCGACGAGAAACCGGAAATGATTGATGTTCCGAGCCGCCCGCCCGTCGACTGCGAGGATGCGATCGCCTCGCTCGAGCGGAATACCTGCGTTGGGACTGTCCCGCTTGAACTCGCGGAACACGAGGTTGCTGTGGCGGATACCCGTAAATGCCGAGTCGGGAAAGGCCAGACCGCCCGCTATGTCGAGGACGGTGATCAGAAGCGCTCCGCAGATCAGACACCATCTGATGAATCTGATCACAGCGTCCTCCCCGGCTGTAGGTCCGGGGGAAGTCTCGCAGAGGCCCCGGATCCTGTCAATCGATTTCCCGGTCACAGATACCGGGGGAGGGAAGCCTCACGATGCACGTGATCGCGCCTTGCGTTCTGATATTTCACTTGAATTCATCCCGCCGCCGGTGTTTATTTACAGATGTAAAGGAGGTATCGTGCTTGACTCATAACAGGTTAACAAAACAGGACTTGAAAGAGGACACGTTCGTTACCACGATGATCAACGCGTGGGAGTACGTCGTCCGCCACCAGAGCGCGTTTTTCATCGGGTTGATCGCCGTGATCGTGATCGTGGCGGGATCGCTCTGGATGTCGGGAGCACGCAGCCGCACCCGCACCGAGGCGCGCACGCAGTACGCGGAGGCCCTCGCAGCCTTCAGGAACGGCGATCTGAAAACCGCCGAGGAGATGTTCAAGATCATCACGGAGCGGTACGGGAACCTCGAGGAGGGAGCCTACGCATCCTACTTGGCCGGCAAGTGCGCCCTCGAGGACGGAAGGAACACGCACGCTATCGAGATGTTCGAGGGTTATCTCGATTCGGCCGGGAAACATCCATTCTTCAGGGACGCTGCGATGGAAGGGCTCGCCGTCGCCTGGGAGAACGAGCGCGACTACGCGAAAGCGGCCGAGTACTACGTCGGGCTGGCCGACGGCGCGAAGACCAATTCCTTCATGGAGGCCGTCTATCTCAGGCGCGCGGTCGATGTCCTCAAGCTCGCCGCGCAGCGGGACAAGGCCGTCGAGCTCCTCGAGCGGCTCGAGGAACTTGCGACCGGGACGGAGAAACGTGATATAGAGATCGAGATAAACGCCCTTCGAGGATAGACGCGGATGGATGAAATAGGAAAGACCTCACCGGACGCCGCAGGCAAGGGCGCGACGCCGTCCGAGCGCTCCCGCTGGATCGCCGCGACGAGCTATCTGACCTTTTTCTGTTTCTTCGCGCTCTGGCGCGCAAAGGGGGACAGATTCATACGGTATCATGCGGGGCAGGGATTCCTGCTTCTGCTCGCCGAATGCACCGCTCTTGTCATCGCGCTGATCCTCGAGGG
>JAQVGR010000407.1 GCA_028696635.1 Candidatus Krumholzibacteriia bacterium
GGACAGAGGCCCCGCAGGTAGACGGCAGCCGGGGAATCCTCGAGGGACCCGAGCAGTTCGAGCGTTCCGGCGTAATCCCCGGCGATATATCCTATCGCCGACCGCGCCAGCACGACGCGCCGGTCCTGATCCATCCACGGCCATCTCGAAGAGATCTCCTCGAGAGCGGATGCGGCTTCGGCCCGGTCGCCTCTCCTGAGCGCGTTCCACGCGCAGGCCAGCGAGGCCTCGCTCATCAGCGGGCTGTCGGGATGGCGCTCGCGCCACTTCTTCCATTCCTTCGCCGCCTCGCCGTCCCGCCCGGCGGCCTCGAGGGCCAGTATCCGCCCCGCCTCCGCGTCGTCCCGGTAGATCTTCTCGCGGTCCTTCTCGCCTGCCCGCTTGTACAGGTCCGCCGCCGCCTCGTACCGGCCCAGGGCGAACTGTATCTCGGCCGAGAGCAGCAGGGCCGCGATCTGCCGCTCCTTCGGCAGGCCGCCCTCGAGGAGCAGGGCGATCGACGCGGCCGCTTCCTCGAGGGCCTTCGCGCGCGCCTCGTGCGGCAGCAGCCGGGCGTTCTCGAACGCCATGCCGACGCCGGCGAGCGCCGGCGCCCCGCCGCGCCCGGTCTCTTCGCATCGGGCGGGGACCGGGGCGAGCGCGAGCGCCGCGCATACGGCCAGCGCCGCCGCCGTGCGCCTCGTCATATCGATGTTCCTGGTCATCCGAATCACCCTCCCGGTCGATCCGTTCATTCGCTCTCGCCGACGATGATCGGCACGTCGCCCTGCGGGCCGGCCGTCGTGATCTCGACGGTCCGCTTCCTGCCCGCGGTCTCCCTGCCCTCCGTGTCGACGACGACGAGCTGGTAGGTGTAGATCCCGTCGGCCAGCGGCATGCCCATCTCGTTCTTCCCGTCCCACATCACGTGTGCGGGAGGCAGGCCCGCTCCGCTGAACCGGCGCACGACCTGGTCGGATTTATCGACCACCTCGAGGCTCCAGCTTCTGGCGTCGGCCTTGGTCCTCGCCTCGAGGTCGAACCGCGTGACCGACTGCGCCCCGATCGGCGAGAAGACGGACGGCTCGGCCTGCGAGGCCGCGTAGAACCCGCCGAATCCGTACGAGAGGCCGAAGCGGTGCGTGATCCCGAGCAGGTGGTCGGACATCCCGTAATCGATCCGGATCCCGCTGGCGAGCGCGAAGCTCGCCCCGCCTGAGAAGTACTCGTCGTTGTATCCCATCCGCAGCGCGAGCATCGGATGCGCCTGGAACTCGGTCCCCGCGTGCAGCCTCGTCCCGTAGTCGGGCCGGCTCGAGATCTCGGTCGTCACCATGGCGCGCCCCCCGAGGAATCGCAGCGTCGCGCCGCCCCGGTAGTCGAGCGGGTAGGACTCCTCCGTGTCGCGCAGGGTGAGGCCGGGGCCCCCGACGTTCAGCATCGAGGCGCCTATCGTCACCGACGGAAGCGCGTGGAAGAGCGCGCCGACGTCGATGCCGGCCCCCGAAGCGCTGAACTCGTCGATCTGCTGCCGGATGATCTTGATGTTGGCGCCGAGCGCCATCCGCCTGCCGACGCTTTTCGAGGCGGAGAGCACGTACGCCGTCTCGCCTTCCCCGAACTCGCCGGTGACGTCGTTGAGCTCGTTGGTGCGCTCGAAGACCCCCGAGTCGAGGGCGATGACGGTCAGGCCGAACCCAGGCAGCATCCGCCGCTCCGGAGTGCCGAAGCTGATGCTGTTGATCGTCGTTTCCTCGAACAGGCGGGCCGTCTCTACGAAGATCACGTTGCGGAAGACCTGCGTCAGGGCGGCGGGGTTCCACAGCGTGCCGATCGGCTCGTCGGCGACCGAGACGAACGCGCCGCCGACGCCGATGGTGCGGGCCGTCGCGTAGCTCGACAGCCAGTCTCCCGGGGCGCCGCCCCGCTGCTCCTGCGCGAGGGCGCCGGTCCCGGCGGCTGCGATGATGCAGAGACCGAGAGCCAGCGACGCCGCACGCCCGCAGTATCCGTATGTGTCTGTGCGAATCATGGCTCCTCCTGTGTCAGCGCACGACGCCGACTCTGCGTCGCATGACGTGCAGCGTCTCGCCGCGGCCCTCCGCCTCGACGAGGACGATGTACCCGCCGCTCGAGACGTAGCCGCCGTTGCCGTTGCGGCCGTCCCATTCGAACTCGTTCAGCCCCGGCATCCCGCCCGGCGTCCCGCTGCGGAAGTCCTCCCGCAGCACGAGTCCGCCGCTGAGCGTGAAGATCCGAAGCGTCACGTTCGCCGGCTCGGCGAGCTTGTAGGCGATGGTCGTCGCGCCCTCTCCCGGATGGAACGGGTTCGGGTAGTTGGTGATCGTGCCGCCGGGAAGCCCCGGATCGACGAGCGCCGTCTCGATGTCGAGCTCGGCGGCCAGCATGCCGGCCTCGGCCCGCACCCGGCTGATCCCCGGCTCGCGCGGGCTGTAGAAGTCCGCCTCGGCGACGCCGTCGCGGTCGGTCATCGTGTCTATCGGCGTGAGCTCGCCCGCGCCG
>JAQVGR010000027.1 GCA_028696635.1 Candidatus Krumholzibacteriia bacterium
TTTCGGGAACGTGATCGGCAGCACGGGGAGCGTCGTGCCGTTGTTCATACGCCAGATACTGCGGGGCGGGCCCGTCACGGTGAGCGATCCGCAGGCCACGCGCTACTTCATGACGGTCAAGGAGGCGTCCCTGCTGGTTATCGAGGCTTCGGTGAAGGGGGACGGAGGCGAGACCTTCATCCTCGACATGGGCGAGGCGTTGAATATCCTCGACATGGCGCGCGATATCATCATCCTGACGGGGCGCGAGCCCGGCACGGAGATTCCGATAGAGATAACCGGCCTGCGCGAGGGCGAGAAGCTCAACGAGGTCCTCGTCGGGCCGGACGAGACGCTCGAGCCCTCCGGGGACGGCGCGAAGATCATGCGGGCCCGGTCGGCGGATCCGGTCCCCCCGGGGTTCGAGCAGTCGGTCGCCGGCCTGGTCGCCGCCGCCCGCGCGGGGGACAGGGATGCGGTGCTGCGGCTTCTCTCCGAGCTTGTGCCGGGCTTCGACGCGGATCGGGGCGGCGGCGCCATCCGGTGAGGCCGAGGTGAGCATACGCTTCGAGATCGCTCCGCCCCGCGAGGAGGTGCTCGAGCTGATCGGCTCGTGCGCCGGCGCGACCTTTTTCCATTCCCCCGCCTGGCTCGAGATCCTCGGCGAATCGTTCGGCCGCTTCCGGTGCGGCTGGCTCACGTCCCGCTCCGGCGCGGAGCTGAGGGGTCTGATGCCCGTCGCGATGATCTCGCGGGGGCCGCTGTATCAGTGCCAGGCCCTCCCGTTCGGCACCTACGGCCATCCCGTCGCTTCGGATCCGCAGCGCGCCCTCTCCCTGCTCGATGCCTTCTACCGGATCGGCGGCCGCCCCCGCTGCGTCGCCGCCGCGGCCAACCTCCTCGAGCCGCCCGGCGAGACGTCCCCCCCGGCTCCGTGGCGGGTGCGCACCGAGGAATGCCGCGTCATCAGTCTCGGTTCGTCGTTCGAGGAGTACCGGAGCGGGCTGATGAGCCGCAAGCGGCGGCAGCTGTGCAACCGGTGCGAGCGCGAGGGAGTGACGGCGAGGGTCCTCGAGCCGTCCGATCTCGGCGAGTTCTACCGAGCCTACCTCAGCGGCTCGACACGCTGGGGAGGCGTCCATCCGTACCCGCGGCCCTTCTTCGAGGCGCTGCTGAGGAGGCGCGACGAGGGCGTCCTCGTCTGGGGGGCGTTTCACGGCGGAGCGCTGATAGCGGCGCACGTCGATTTCTATTTCGGCCGGACGGCGCAGGCATGGCAGGCCGGAGTGACGGCGCGCTCCCACGAGTACGATGCCGGGGCGTTCCTCGTCATGCATGCCGTCCGCGAGGCGATCGACCGCGGGACGTCCGTCTTCAACCTCGGTTCGAGCGGCGGCGACGAGGGGATGATTTTCTTCAAGGAGTCGATGGGAGGCGAGGAGCGCCGGTATCCCGTCGTCGAGCGGATGAGGGGGTGGTGGAGACGCCTCCGCAGGAGCTGAAGGCCGGACGGTCCCGGATCGTCGAGAATACCGCCGCCCTGAGCGTCGCGGGGGCGGCGCAGCTCGTGTTCACCCTCGCGCAGCTGGGGATACTGAGCCGGTACCTCGACGGCGGCCGATTCGGCGTCTTCGTCGCCCTGAAGGGGTTCGCCCTGCTGCTCTCGACGCTGATCCTCGCCGGATCGCCCCAGGTGCTCCTGCGTTTCCTTCCGTCGCTTCAGAGCCGCGGCCGGCAGGGCCGCGCCGTGTGGCTGTTCGCCCTCTTCTCCGGCGGGGTGTTCTGTCTCGCCGCGCTCGCCCTCGTCACGGCGCGGTGGTGGATCGTCATACTGCCGGCCGGGGTCCGGGAGGCGGCGGATCCGGCCCTCATCCGCCTGCTCGTCGCCGCATCGGCCTCCCTCGCCCTGCGCCAGCTCCTCTTCGGCGGATTCGGCGGGCTGCGGGAGATGCGCATGCAGATGATCTTCGAGCTCGCCTACCAGGTGCTGCTCACCGCGTACCTGCTCGCCTGGCGCGCGCGGCTCGACGTCGGCGGGCTGCTCGGCGCGATCGCGGCGCTCGGCGCCCTCTCCTGGCTGGCGGGGATCCCCGTCTATCTGCGCCTGGCGCGCGGAGGGCGGCCGGCGGCGGCGCCGCCGACCGGCGCCTCAGTGGTAATTCCCTCGCTCGCCGCCTACTGGGGAAGCGCGCTCGTGCTGAGCCTCTCCGCCCTCGCCTTCACCGACGTGGACCGCTTCGTCATGACCTCGCTCGTGCCGATGACCGTCATACCGGTCTATCACATCGCCTCGCGGATCAACCAGCTCATCAAGCGGTTCCTCGGGTTCCCCGTCGTCGCCATGCAGCCGGAGGTCACGAGGATCTACGAGGAAGGGCGATGGCACGAGCTCGAGCGGCGCATCGCGCTGTTCACCAAGGCGACGGTCGTCGTCTCGCTCGCCTGCGCCGCGGTCGCCGCGGCGGTCGGGCGGGAGGCGATCGTGTTGGTGAGCGGCGAGCAGTACGCCGACGCCTACCCCGTTCTGCTCGCGCTCCTCGTTACGGTGCCCGTCGCCGCGTACGTGTCGCCGCTCGGCGCCACGATGAGGGCGCTTCACTTCATGTGGTGGGCGGTCATCTGCGATTTCGCCTGGATGGTGGTCTACTTCGCCGGGATGTTCCTCCTCATCCCGCGGGTCGGGCTGGTCGGAGCGGCGCTCGCCCAGATAGCGGCGTATGTCTTCTACACGGCGCTCTCCGTCGAGTTCGCCCGCAGGCGCCGCTTCCTCAGCAGGCGGGGCGTCGCCGCGATGTTCAGGGCGCTGGGAGTCTGCGCGGCCGCCGGCGCCGCGGGCGCGGCCGCCTGCGCGATGGGGGGGCTTCCCGCGGCGGCGGCATGCGTCGTGCTCCTGCCGCTGCTGATGCGCGCGACGCTGCGGCGGGTCGGGGTGTTCGAGCGCGAGGAGGCCGAGGCGATAGCCTCGATGGTTCCGTCCGGCCGCGTGCGCCGCGTCGTGCGATGGGCGATGTCGTTCGAGCAGGGAGGACGATAGATGCCGGGGCCCAGGCTCCTGATGATGATCAACTTCTTCCCGCCGGCGGGCGGGGGCGGCGTCTATCGGCCGCTCTCGTTCGTCAGGCATCTCGCGCGCGCGGGGTGGGAGATCACCGTCGTCGCCCCCCGGCCGGGGGAGTTCTGGATCGAGGACGAGAGCCTCGTCGAGCTGATCCCCCAGGAGGTCCGCGTGGTTCGCACACCGTCCCTTTCGCCGACGAGGTTGCTGAATCGCCGCGGCAGGGGGGGGCGCAGGTCCTCATCGCGCTTCGGCGCCCTGCGCGGGCTCTCCGAGCTGGCGCTGCTCCCCGATCCGTACGTCGGATGGGTCCCGTTCGCCGCCGCGGCGGCCAACCGGCTCTGCAGGGCCGAGCGCTTCGACGCGATCTACTCGACGAGCCCCCCCGACAGCACCCATCTCGCCGCGGCGCGCGCCGCGAAGCGGCACCGGATAAGGTGGGTCGCCGATTTTCGCGATCCCTGGATATCGCTCTACCTGAAGGATCCGCCGACCCCGCTCCACCGGTTCCTGCATCGCCGCATGGAGCGGCTCGTCGCGACGCGCGCCGACGAGGTCGTCGCAGTGACGGCCTGGCAGGCGGGGGAGATCGAACGCCGCTACGGGAGGGCCGCCCGGCTGATACGCAACGGCTACGAGGAGGAGGACTTCGCGGACGAGCTCCCGGCCCCCGGAGCGGGCGGGCCGCTGACGATCACCCATTGCGGCATGCTCACCCTGGGGCGCCGCGCGCGAACCTTTCTCGAAGGGCTCGCCCTGTTCCTCGAGCGCGAGCCGTCGGCGCGGGGCAACGCGCGCGCCGTATTCATCGGCGCGCGCGAGTCCGCGAACGAGGATCTGCCGAGGCCGGATCTCCTCTCGGGCGCGGTCAGCTTCGAGGGGAATATCCCGCACGCGGCGTGCGTCGAGCGCGAGAGACGCAGCGACGTCCTGCTGCTGATCAAGCACGACGACGACCGGTACCGGGGGCTCGTCCCCGGCAAGCTGTACGAGTATATCGGAGCGCGCCGTCCGCTGCTCGCGCTCGTGTCCCCCGGGGAGGCGGCCGACACGATCGCCACCCTGCGCCGCGGCGAGATCGCCGCGCCTGACGATCCCGCGGCGGTCGCCGGGGCGATCGCGCGCCTCTACCGCCTGCGCCGCGACGGGGCGCTCGAGAGGTCGTACGATCTTTCCCCCCGGCCCGAGCTGACCAGGGGCGCCGCCGCAGCCGAGCTCGACGCGCTCCTGCGCGGTCCGCTCGCGGGAAAGGAGCGCTCATGAGCGCGGGCGCGCTGCGGCGGGGCGACTATGCCGTCATCGGGGCCTGCGTGCTCCTCTTCGCGGCGATGAGTCTGCCGCTGGCGGGCTCGATGATCGACGACACCTACATCCATCTCCAGTACGCGCGCAACCTCGCCGGGGACGGACAGCTCGCCTTCAACCGCGGCGATCCCTCGTACGGGGCGACGAGCCCCCTGTGGGTGGGGATCCTCGCCGTGCTCCTGCGCGCCGGCCTCGACGCGACCCTCTGGTGCCGGATCCTCTCCTGGCTCTCGGGCGCAGCCGTGATCGCCCTGCTCTACCGGTTCGTCCTGCGCCTGGGCGGACGGCGCGGCCCCGCCGCCGCCGCCGCCGCGATCGCCGCGTGCGAGGCGTGGCTCCTTCGCTGGAGCGCGACGGGGATGGAGACCTCGCTCGCCGCCCTGGTCGTGCTTCTCTGCCTCTGCGCCTCCCTCGATGCCGACTCGGGGCGCCGAGGAGCCGTCCGCTTCGGTCTGCTGCTGATGCTCGCCGCGCTCGCCAGGCCCGAAGCGATGCTGCTCGCGCCGCTGGCGGCCGTCTCGTTCGCCCTCGCCGGCGCTCCCTCCCCGTGGCGCCGGCGTTTCGCCTGGGCGGCGGTCTTTCTTCCCCTGCTCGTTGCCTGGCTCTTCCTGATAGAGCGGCACACGGGGACCCTGCTCCCCCTGACCGCAGGGGCGAAACAGGGGAGGGTCCTGTTCGGCGCGCCGATGCTGCGCGCCGCGCTCGTGCCGCTGAAGATCGTCGGGGCCACCGCGCTGCTTCCCGCCGCCGCGGCGCTGGCGTTCCTCGCTGCGGGCACCCTGCGCGGGCGGCGCCTCACGGCGGTTTCCGGCCGATGCTTTCCCGGCGGCGTGCTGCTGAGCGTTCTCTGGACGGTCGCTGTGCCCGCCGTCTATGTCGTCTTCGACTTCCACGTCCTCTCGCGTTACCTCGTGCCGGTGATCCCCGCGATCGTCGCCGTCGGCACCGTCGCGGCGGCGCGCCTGATCGAGCTCGCCGCGCAGCGCCGGATGCGCCTGCTCCTCGCCGTCTTCGCCGCGGCCGCCTGCCTGCAGAGCGCCGTCTTCTACGCCGCCGTCGTGGTGGGGCCGACGCGGGAGTTCACGCGCGGTCTCGACCGCGTTCTCGTTCCAATGGGACGGTTCCTCGCCGAGCGGACGCCGGAGGAGGCCGTCGTCGCGACCCCCGACATAGGCGCGATCGGATGGTTCTCCCGCCGCGCCGTCCTCGATCTCGGCGGCCTGGTCACCCCGCGCATCAACGAGATGCGCCGCCTGATCGACGTGCAGCGGATCATCGACGACGGGCTCTATCTCGACATGCACCCCACGCACCTCGTCGACCGCCACGCCGAGCGCGAGCGGCTGGCCGGCCGGCCGATCCGCGGCGTGCGTTTCGCGCCGCTGATGAGCGGGACGGTGCAGACCCTCGGGATCCGCCAGCACAGTCCGGTGACCTACACGCTCTACCGTCTCGTCTACCCCGATACCCTCGAGCCCCCCCTGGAAGGCGCCGGTTCAATCCGTTGATATCCCCCTCCCCTCGCATGGGCGGTGGGAAACCGGGGATTCCACGGAATATTTTTCCGCTATTTTTCCGCTATTTTGCAAGTGACAATATTTAAAGGGGTTAAATATGCACGATCATGCGGGCCGCAGGCGATTTTTGCTTGACAGGTGTGGGAAGATATGGGATAAAGTGGGTCGAAGTGGAGTGAAGGGAGAGGCGGACCGCCACGGGAGAGAGCCGATGCCTCCGGCGGCGGGGTCGCGGGAAGCCACGAAAGACGGGGCCGGAACGGATGCAGAACTTCCTCGGACAGTACGAATGCACCCTCGACTCGAAGGGACGCCTGATGATACCGGCGAAGTTCCGGCGTCTGGTCCCCGAGGAGTCGAGCGGGCAGTACGTCGTCACGATGGGGCGGGAGCAGTGCCTGAACCTGTACCCGATGGAGGAATGGAGCGAGACGGTCGTCAGGCGACTCCACGAGCTTCCGGCCGGCGCCGAGAAGCGCCGCTACGTGCGGTTCTACAGCAACAAATCGCGGAACCTCCAGCTCGACAGGGCCGGACGGGTCGCGATCCCCGGCGCCTTCCTCGAGACGCTGGGCAATCCGAAAAAGGTCATCGTCGTCGGAGCCCTGAACTACCTCGAGATCTGGGCGGCCGATGATTACGAACGGGTCAGCCGTGAGGCGGAAGAGACCTTCCTCGACGGGGACTGGGAATACTGACGGGCAAGGAGGGGGCATGCGGGTCTATCGCACCGACCGTGAAGGCGTTCAGGTGCTCCGTCTCTCCGGAGAGATCGACAGGACGGACGCGGAGATGCTCGTGGACCGTCTCGGCGGCGGGGTCGGAGGGTGCTGGATCCTCGATTTCGCCGGCGTCCCTCATGCCGACTACCGGGCCCTCGGCATCCTCGAACGGCTGACGCGTCAGAACCCCGGGGTCATCTTCAGCGGATTCAGCGACTACCTCCTCAGTATCCTCGTTTTCGTGAGCGACATGAAGATGGCCCCAGTTTTTTCCACCTGGCGGACGGCGCTGCGCTATCTGCTCGTCGAGCGCGGAAAGCTCGGCGCCCCGGCGGCGGTGGAGGCGTGAGCGGCGATCCGGGATCCGGGCATGTGCGGCATACGCCGGTGCTCGTCGAAGCGGTGGTGAGAGTGATGATGACCGGGCAGAGCGGGCTCTTTATCGACGGCACGGTGGGGACCGGCGGGCACTCGGCCGCGCTGCTCGAAAGCGGGCCCGCCGGTATGAGCCTGCTCGGCATAGACCGGGATCCGGCGGCCCTCGACGAGGCGCGGACCAGGCTCGCGCCGTACGGCGATCGCGTCACGCTCGTCCAGGGGGACTTCGCCGAGGTCGAGCGGATAGCCGGCGGGCGGGAGTGCCGCGGGATCCTCCTCGACCTGGGAATCTCCTCGCTGCAGATAGCCGACCGCCGGCGCGGGTTCAGCTACCTCGAGGACGGCCCTCTCGACATGGCGATGGGGCCGGGCGGCCGCTCGGTGGCCGACCTGCTCGGGACTGCCGGCGAGGCCGAGATCGCCCGCGTCATCAGGGAATACGGCGAGGAGCGCGGAAGCAGGAGGATCGCCGCCGAGATAGTGCGCGAGCGCAGGCGCGGCCCGATCGAGCGTACCGGGCGCCTGCGGGAGGCGGTCGAGCGGGTATCGCACCCCGCCCGGATCATCCCGACCCTCGCCCGCGTGTTCCAGGCGCTGCGGATCTGGGCCAACAGGGAGCTCGAGGCCCTGCAGGCCTTCCTTCCCCAGGCGCTGCGCCTCTGCGTCCCCGGCGGGCGGATCGCGATCATCAGCTATCACTCGCTCGAGGACAGGATGGTGAAACAGTTCTTCAGGGGCGAGTCGCAGGGCTGCCAGTGCCCTCCCGATTTCCCCCGGTGCATCTGCGGCCGGACGCCGACGCTGCGCCTGCTGACCAGGCGCCCCCTCACGCCCGACGCCGCGGAGAAGGATTCAAACCCCAGGGCCCGCAGCGCTAGGCTGCGGGCGGCGGAGAGGATGTAGCGCGATGAGAACACGCACCAGGTACGGCGGGATTTCGACTGTGCTGCGCAGGGCCCTCGAAGGCAGGATCGGCCCCCTCAATTTCCTTATCCTCCTCGGGTCCCTCTCGAGCCTGCTCCTGCTCTACATCTCGCTGCACGTCCACGCGGAATCGATCATGACGCGGATCGACGAATCCCGGAAGCGGTGCGACATGCTCCGGGACGAGAAGACCACCCTGATGGCGGAGCGCAACGAGCTGTCGAAGGCGGAGCGGATCCTTCCCCTGGTCGAGCGGTTCGGCATGGTTCCGGGGAGCGCCGACCAGGTGCACCGCGTGGCATGCTATGAGCCGGGCGGACAGGGCGACGTCGTAGAAATCCACTGGGCGGGCGGCGCCCCCGCGGCCTCCGGGGGAACCGTTCCCGCCCGGCTGTCGGAGAGCAGATGACGCGGGGAACGCACCAGCGGCGACTTCGCCTCCTCGTGCTGACGGCGATCGCGTCGGTGTGCGTTCTCTTCGGCAGGATTTTCCAGGTTCAGATACTGCAATACCCGGAGCACAAGGCAGCCGCCGAGCGCCAGAATCAGCGCACCGTCGCCTGGCCGGCTCGCCGGGGCTGCATCTACGACCGCGACGGATTCCCGCTGGCGGTCACGCACAAGACGTACACGCTCGGCGTCACTCCCCGCCACGTTCCCGATCGGGACGAGACGGTCAGGATGATCGCCGATGCGTCGGCGAGGCGGCAGAGCGATCTCAGGCGCATCCTGCGCACGGGCCGCGACGCGGAATATATCCAGCTCGCCCGCAGGATCCCGCTCACCAGCGAGCAGAAGGCGCAGCTCGCCGCCGTTCCGGGGGTCGCCGTCGATAACGATCCCGAGCGGCTCAGACCGTTCGAATGCGTCGCGCCGGCCCTGCTCGGCGCGGTCAACCTCGAGGGAGCGGCGACCGGCGGGGTGGAGCTCGCCTTCGACGGATATCTTCGCGGCGCCGACGGCTGGCTTCTCGTCAACCGCGACGCGCGCGACAGGGAATTTGTTCGAGCCGGCGCGCCGGGGCGGCAACCGGAGAACGGCCACGATGTCTATCTCACGATCGACTCAGGGATCCAGGCTATAGTCGATTTCGAGCTGGAGCAGGCCGTGTCGAGGTACGGTGCCGCCTCGGGCGCGGCCGTCGTGGTCGAGCCGCATACGGGGGACGTGCTCGCCCTGGCCGAGAAGCGCGCGCCGGGCGGGGCGCAGGTCCCAGCCGGCGGGCTCTTCTCGACGAGCTGCATCTTCGAGCCGGGCTCGACATTCAAGCTCGTCACCTGCTCATTCCTCCTCGACGCCGGGGCGGTCGATCCGTACGACGCATTCTACGGGGAGCAGGGCGAGGCGAAGTTCGAGTTCGGGCGCTTCCGCGACGACCACGAGTTCGGCTGGCTCACCTTCAAGGAGATGTTCATCCATTCGAGCAACATCTGCATGATCAAGGCGAACCTGGCGTCCGATCAGGACGAGTTCTACGCCTTCCTGCTCCGGTCCGGATTCGGGGCGAGGACGGGGATCGATCTTCCCGCCGAGTCTCCGGGGACCCTTCGCCCCCCCGCCCAGTGGTCCCGCCGCTCGATGGCGAGCATCTCGATCGGGCACGAGATCGGCGTGACGGTCATGCAGATGGCCATGGCCTACTGCGCCGTCGCCAACGGCGGCTGGCTGATGGTGCCCCGCATCGCCACGGCGGTGAGGGACGAGCGGGGGAAGATCGTCCAGGAGTGGCTCCCCGTTCGCGTACGGCGGATAATGTCGGAGCAGACGGCGCGGACGATGAGGGATTTCTGCCGCCAGGTCGTCGCCGCAGGCACGGGAGTCAAGGCGGCGGTGAAGGAGCTCGATGTCGCCGGCAAGACCGGCACCGCCCAGGTCTCCGACGGAAGCGGCTATGTCCGCGGAAGGTGCATCGCCAGCTTCGCCGGCTTCGTGCCGGCGGACGACCCGCGGCTCGTCTGCCTCGTGATCCTCGACGATCCGCAGGCTCCGAACAACTACGGCGGCCAGTCGTCGGCCGTCGCGTTCAGCGAGATCGTCGAGGGGATCAACCTCTCGTCCGATATACTCGGCACGGCTGACTCGAGAACGACCATCGTCGAGAGCTCCCGCGACGGGATGATAGAGGTCCCGAGCTTCTTCCGGCTCTCCTGCGACGAGGCGGTCTCGCTCGCCGCGCAGAGCGGCCTGCGCACTTTCTTCTCCAGCGGGGAAGGGGTCGTCTACGCGCAGATCCCCGGTCCCGGATCGCTGGTGCGCGAGGGGGCGGAGATCATCCTCTCGTTCCTCGACGAACGGGGGCGGGGGGGCGAGGTCGGCGTGCCCGAGCTGCGAGGCATGTCGATGCGCGGCGCACGAAGGATGCTCCTCGAGTGCGGGTTGCGGAGCAGGATCGAGGGGACCGGGGTCGTCCACCTGCAGGATCCTCTCCCCGGCGCGAGCGTCGATCGCGGCAGCATCGTCTCGATCAGGTGCAAACCGGGGCCCCCGGCCCAGGACGGCCCGGCGGGCGGCGGTGCGGAGGGGAGGGCCAGCGGATGAGACTCTCCCGGCTCGTCGAGCCGCTTCAGGGAGCGGCTCGCATCGGATGGCGGGACGTCGAGATACAGGGGCTCGCGACCGATTCGCGGGAGGTCCGCGGCGGCGATCTCTTCATCGCCCTGCGCGGCGCCCGCGCCGACGGTCACGAGCAC
>JAQVGR010000028.1 GCA_028696635.1 Candidatus Krumholzibacteriia bacterium
AACGAGGCCCTGTACGCCGGCGGGAACAGCATGCTCGTCTCGTCGGTCTCCACGACGGTGTCGGGCTGCCACTTCACCTTCGGCGTTCCGACGGGATTCCAGGCCACCGCGGAGGCAGGGATCGTCTACCGGTACAGCAACGCATGGGGGAACTCCTCGGCGGATGTCGCGGGGATCGTCCCCGACGAGACGAACGTCAGCGCCGACCCGCGGTACGCCGACACGCTCGCGCTCGACTACCACCTCGGCCTGCACTCGTGCGGGATAGACGCCGGCGACCCGGCCGTGCTCGATCCGGACGGATCTCGCGGCGACATCGGCGTCTTCGGCGGGCCCGATGCGGAGTTCGCCGCTCCCGGCGCGGTGGAGAACTGCTCGGCGACGGCTGTCGGCGGCGAGACGATAGAGGTGTCCTGGACCCCGATGCTCCCCGGCGGGCTCTCGCTCTACGCCGTGTACGCGGACACCGCCTCGGGGTTCGCGCCGTCCGAACCGCTCCTGATCGGCACCGTTCCGGCCACGCAGTCATCGTTCACGCACACGCCCGTCGCCGGATGCCGCTGGTACCGGGTCAACGTGGTCAACGCGGCCGGGTACGCGGGCGGGTACTCGAACGAGGCGACCACCTGCACGGGGGGCGCCGACCTGTCCCCGCCGACGATCACGGTGACGGCCCCCGCCGGCGGCGAGATCTTCCAGACCGGGGACACCCTGCACGTGGGGTGGATCGCGGCCGACGAATCGGGGGTCGACTCCGTCTCGATCGAGTATTCGCTCGACGCGGGGACGGTCTGGACCCTTCTCGCCTCGGGGGAGCCGAACGACTCGCTCTACTCGTGGGCGATCCCCGCCGGGATCGAATCGGATTCATGCCGGGTGCGGGTGACCGCGTGGGATCCCTCGCTGAACGAGGGTGCCGGCGAGTCGGCGGGGCTCTTCACGATCGACGACACGGTGACCGGCCTCGATGAGATGCCGGTGGCAACCGCGCTGCTGCAGAACTACCCGAACCCGTTCAACGGCCACACGACGATCGCATGGTCGCTCGCGGAAGCGGCGTTCGTCGATATCCGCATCTACGACACGGCGGGGCGCCTCGTGCGGACCGTCGTGAGCGCCGGGCGGGGGCCGGGGAGCTATCGAACCGTATGGAACGGGCGCGACGACGCGGGCCGCCCGGTCGCCTCGGGGGTCTATTTCATGCGGATGACCGCAGGGGAGACGCGCCAGGCGCGCAAGATCGTCTATCTGCGGTAGGGCGCGGGAGTCGTCACGCCCCGAAGATCCTGCTCCGGAACAGGAAGAACGCGGCGCCGAGCAGGCAGAGCCCCGCCCAGAGGTAATCGAGCGAGGGCTTCTCCTTCAGGTACCAGATCGAGATCGGCACGAAGACCGAGAGGGTGATGACCTCCTGCAGGATCTTCAGGTGCCCCACGTCCATCACCTGGTGCCCGATGCGGTTGGCCGGGACCTGCAGAAGGTACTCGAACAGGGCGATCCCCCAGCTGATCAGCGCGGCGGCGATCCACGGCTTCTGCGGCATGCTTCGCAGGTGGCCGTACCAGGCGAAGGTCATGAAGACATTGCTGCAGCAGAGCAGGATGATCGTTGCGAGATAGCGGTTCATACACTCCTCTTCCGCGACATCGCGGCGATATCGATCCCTCTTGATCCGCGTGCCTCAGGAGATCGGCTTCCGCTTCCGTGATACCCGCTCGTATGCGCGCGTGTCGATGATATCCATGATCTGCCGCACGACATGGCGCACCTCGGCGAACGACGTATGGAGCGGAGACGGAGCGAGGCGGATCAGGTCGGGAGGCCTGAAATCGACGAACACTCCCCGGTCGACGAGCGCCTCCTTGATGCGCAGGGCGTCCTCATCCCGCGCCAGGGCGACGTGCCCTCCGCGGCGCCCGGGCTCGCGCGGGGTCGCGACGCGGAATCGATACGGCTCCACCGCCAGGAACGCATCGGCCAGCTCGATCAGATAGGTCGTCAGGCGAAGCGATTTTTCCCTGATAGCCTCTACCCCCGCTTCGCATATCACGCCGAGCGCACCCTGAACGGCCGCCGCTCCGAGTATCCCCGGAGAGGAGACCTGCCACCCGCCGGCGCCGAGCGCATGCTCGAACTCGGGGAGCAGGTCGAACTGCCGTTCCTTCACGTACCCGAACCAGCCTGCCAGGGCCGGCACGCGCCCGAAATGGCGCCTGTTGACGTAGAGGAACGCCGGCGCCCCCGGTCCGCCGCAGAGATACTTGTACCCGCACCACATCGCGAAGTCGACCCCCCACTCGCTCAGCCGGTGAGGCACGATCCCGGCCGAATGCGAGCAGTCGAAGCCGATCGGGATGCCGCGCTCGCGCGCCGCCGCGGCGAGCCGCTCGATGTCGAGGAGCTGCCCGCTGCGGTAGAAGACCGACGGCAGGTGGACCAGGGCGGCCTCGTCGGTCATCGCGGCGATTATCCTCTCCTCGTCGACGAACCCGTCCCCGCCCGGCTCGATCAGGACGAGATCTTGCTCCCGCCTTCCCCCGTGAAGGAGCACCCAGCTCTCGAGCGCGTAGACGTCGGTCGGGAAATCGGCGGCCGATGCGATGATCTTCCGGCGGCCTCCCCCGGGCCGGTAGAAGGTGCCGGCGAGAGAGTGTATATCGAATGTCGTGGTCCCCGTGCAGACGACTTCGTCCGAAGCCGCGCCGACCAGAGGCGCCGCGGCTTCGCCGATCCGCTCGGCGAGCCAGAACCACGGCGGATCGCCGCCGAGCCAGCCGCCGATCCCCATCGCCTTCCACTCATCGAGAACGCGAAGCACCGACGCCTCCGCCGCCGTCATCAGTCCGAGCGAGTTGCCGAGCAGATAGATCGCGCCGCGGGGAAGGTGGAATCGCCCCCGCATCCCGGCGAGGGGATCGACCTCGTCGAGCCCGGCGGCGTATGCCTCGTCCGTGCTGAAAGCGCCTGCGGCCATCATACCCTCCCGTTTCCGGCAGCGTAACGGGCATTACCGTACAGCATCCCGCACCTTCCGTCAATCCGCCGGGGGATCGCCGCCCCGTCGCCCCCCGCATCGGCGATCCTAGAGAAAGATCACGATCATGATCCCGACGAACGCCAGCGCCGCCGCGCCGACCTTGCGCCGCGTGAGCGGTTCCCCGAGGAAGATCGAGGCGATGACGAGGATGTGTATCGTGCTCGTCTGGTTGAGGATCGCCGCCGTGCCTGCCTGTGTGTACTTCATCCCCGCGATCCAGAAGATCAGCGAGAGGAACGACCCGAGAACGGTGCCGGGGAGCATGAACCGCCACGAGGGAGCCGGCCTGAAATGAGAGAATATCCCCCGCCTCGAGGGTGCGATCAGCGCGACGGGGACCATCGCGATGAAGGTGCCGATCTGCCGCACCGCGGTCGCCCAGATCACCGGCGAACGGTCGAGCACCGGCTTTGCGATCACGATGCCGATCCCCAGCGTGAGCATGGAGAAGACCCCGAAGACGATCCCGAGGGTCAGCGCGCGGCGCGTCGCCCCCGCCGGCGGCTTGTGGCGGGAAGCGATGAGGATGGCGGCGAGCACGGCGCACATCCCGGCGAGATCCCACGCACTGAGCCGCTCGCCGATCAGCAGCCAGGCGAAGAAGATCACCGACGGCGAGTAGAGGCAGTCGATGATCGCATTGATCCCCGCTCCGACGCGGTTGAGGCACATGTGGAAGAGCGTGTCGGATATCGCTATGGCGATCACCCCGCTCGCGGCGAGGATCAGGTAGTCGCGCAGCGGAGCGTCATTCCAGTGCGGCTCCCACGCGAAGACCATGAGCGGGATGAAGAGAATCGTCGAAACGCCGACGCGGAAGAAATTGAGCGCGAACGGCGGGACCGTCTCCCCCGAGCGCTTGAAGAGGATCACGGCGAATGCCCACGCCACCGACGTCAGCAGGGCGAACATCTCTCCCACGGAGGTCTCCCGCGTTGCGTATACGCGAACGGGCGGGGGCGCCGACGCGTCCCCCGCCCTCTGTACCTGCAGCGTCCGGGCGGCGCGGCGCCCGCGCCCCCCGGATCGGCCCGCGCCTCGCCGCCGTTGCGTGGCGGCTCTAGCGAATCGTCAGCTCGCCGAGCAGCTCGTAGGCCCCGCTGAACTTGTCGAGCACGAAGAGGATGTAGCGCGATTCGACGCTGATCGTCCTCGTCAGATCCTCGTTGAACAGCCAGTCCGACGAGACGCTCTCCCAGTTCCCGTCGAAGGCGGCGCCGATGCACTCGCCCCTGCTGTTGAGGACGGGGCTTCCCGAGTTCCCGCCGGTGATGTCGCAGGTGCCGAGGAAGGCGATCGGCACGTCTCCGAGATCCTCGTCGAGATACTTCCCGAAGTCGCGGGTTTTCCAGAGGTCGACGAGCTTCGGCGGGCAGTCGAACGGGTCGATCCCCGTGTTCTTCTCGATCGCTCCTCCGAGGACCGTCATCGGATCGTATGAGATCGCGTCGCGCGGGACGTATCCCTTCACCGTGCCGAAGGTCAGGCGCATCGTGCCGTTGGCGTCGGGATAGAAGGCGCCGCCGCGCCACTCCCTGATCCCCTCGATAAGGACCGGGCGCACGGCGGAGATGTCGCCGCC
Organism: Candidatus Krumholzibacteriia bacterium; assembly: GCA_028696635.1. GTDB lineage: Bacteria > Krumholzibacteriota > Krumholzibacteriia > Krumholzibacteriales > Krumholzibacteriaceae > JAQVGR01. The sequence goes on from JAQVGR010000028.1 coordinate 4,620, forward strand.
GAAGGCCTCGTCTATATCCTCGAGTTTTTTGATCTCGGGATAGAGCCCGGCGTAGAAATCGACGAAGGAATCCCCCTCCTTCATCAGATCCTCGCGCGAGAGATCGAACATGCGCGCGCGCTCATCGGCGCCGGCGAGCTTCGTGCCGGCGTAGAGCCTCTCGACGAGCGCGTCGATCCTGTCGCACGGCTTCTCGCCGGGGACCGCGGCGAGCATCTCGTCGATCGCCTTGATCCGCTGCCCTTCGGGGAGCTTCTGGGAGAGGTGCAGGAAGTAGGCGAGCACCTGCCGGTCGACCCCCTCGTCGAAGCTGCGGTCGATCATGCCGAGCCGCATCCTGATGCGGGGGATGTTGCGCTCCATATATACCGGGTCGCGGTCGAGGTCCTGCTTCGTCTTCTCCTCGCTCCACCGGTAGATCGTGCCGGCGGCGCTCGTCATCTGGTTGAGGAATCCGGCGAGCTGGAGGATCGCCTGCTTGTCTCGGATATTCTCCTGGCCCTCGTAGAGATCCTCGATCCGGGCGAGCGCGCCGCCGTACTTCTTCGCGCGCTTCGCATCGGCGTTCACCCACGCGGTGAACTCCTTCTCCTCGGCGATCTTCCGCTCGAGCAGCCCCGCCTTGCGGAACCCCTCGAGCTGTCCCTCGTAGTTCTTCATCGAGTTGTTCAGCATCGCGTCGAACTGGGCCGTCTTGATCGCGACCGCCTCGTTTCCCTCCGATGCCTTCGCGAAGATGCCCAGCAGATCGCGGAACATCCTGATCCGCTCGGGGAAGCGCCAGTTCTGCGCCCAGTCGACCGCGTACGACGAGCGGTACCGCTGCGTCTGGCCGGGGAACCCGAGGATCATCATGAAATCGCCCTCGCTCACGCCCCCGGCCGACATCGCCAGGTGGACCGCCGGCTCGTAGGGGACGTTCTCCTCGGAGTAATCGGCCGAGCGGCCGTCGGGGGCGACGTAGGCGCGCAGGAACGAGAAGTCCCCCGTGTGGCGGGGCCACATCCAGTTGTCGATGTCGCCGCCGTAGTTGCCGATCGAGCGCGGGGGGGCGTAGACGAGACGCACGTCCTTGATAACGAAGTACGTGAACATCTTGTACTGCATCCCCTCGTAGAAGCTCGCAATGGCGACGCGGTTGTCGGTCCCCTCCTCGGCCTCCTGCGTGATCTTCTTGATCGCGTCCTCGATCGCGTTGAAACGTTTCGCGCCGGTCTTCCCCTTCGCAGCCTTGAGGACGCGGTCGGAGACGTCGGTGATCGAGACGAGAACCCGAGCCTCGTACCCCTCGGCCTTGACCTCGTTCTCCGGACGGTCGGCGTAGAAGCCGTCCTCGATGTAGTTGCGCCCCTCGCCGCTCGCCCGCTGGATCGCGCCGAAGGCGACGTGGTGGTTGGTCAGGATCAATCCGTACGGCGAGACGAACGAGCCGGTCCCGCCGCCCAGGTTGACGATCGCGTAGGCGATCCCCTTCCCGCCGGGGGCGTAGAGCTGCTCCTGCGTGAGCTCGAGGCCGAGCCCCTGCATCTTCGCGTAGAGCGAGGCGTCGAAGGTGTCGAGCTGCCACATCCCCTCCTCCGCCGCGGCGGGGGCGGCGAGGACGAGCACGGCGCACAATGCCGCCGACACTGCGAACTTCATGCGAAAACCTCCCGGTTACTGGTGGAACGATCCGGACCCGCCGCGCGGAGCGGCGTGCTGGGAAAGGTATACGGACGGCGCGGCCGTGTCAAGGAGGGTCGATCGTCAGCGCAGCATGACCGTCTTGCCCGTGCGCGTCCGACCGGCCGACTCGAGCCGGATGAAGTAGACGCCGGAGGCTGCCGCGCCCCCCCGGTCGGTGCAGCCGTCCCAGCCGACCCGGAACCGACCGGGCAGCGAATACCCGTCGACGAGGGTCCTGACCCGCCGGCCGGCCGCGTCGTAGACGGCGAGCAGCACGCGTCCCGCCTCGCCGATGTCGTACTCGATCGTCGCCGCGGGGTTGAACGGGTTCGGCCAGACGTCTCGCAGGGCGATCGACGAGGGAACGGGAGGGAGGGGATCGTTCCCCTCGTCGGTTCCCGTGATCACGTACCCGGGGTTGTACGCGTAGTAGAGCGCGTCATCGAGGGGGCTGTAGAAGGCGACGTGCCAGTCCCACGCGTAGGTCAGGGCGAGGTCCATCGCGACGGATCCGTCGCCGGCGGCCGCCGCGACCGTGTCCTCGACCGCCTTGACGATGCTGTGCCCCGCCGCGTCGGTCGCGCTGTAGTAGACCGCGCCGAGCGTCGCCTCGTCCCAGTGGAAAAAGACGCTCGCGGCGCGGTTGTCGGGGGCGAGGACCGAGGAGACGAGTCTGCCCGAGTTCCCGGCGGACATGACCGTCCCGGTCGACCAGGAGCGCCCGGCCAGCTCGCGGTCGGCGAAGAGCAGGGCCGTCCCCGCGCCGTCGTACTCGCTGAGCGCGTATCCGATCCCGGGGCGCCAGGCGTGGTCGCTGTGCGTCCCCCGCCCGGGGCCTGGGTCGACGATCTCCGGCGCCGACCAGGCGCCGAGGCTGTCGCGGAGGACGAGCCCGAGGGAGCCGCCGGTCGCGTTGAGGTACGATACCGAGACGATCCCGTTCCGCCGGTGTCTCATCGACGGGTACTGTCCTTCGTCGTCCGCGCCGGCGACCGCCGTCCCCCGCTCCCACTCGCGCGCGGAGAGGACCGAGTCGACCGCCAGCAGGGCCGTCGCCGTCCCGTCGTATTCGCTGAAAACGAAGCCGCCGGCCGGATGGTACGCGTGATCGCTGTGCGATCCGCGATCGGGCCCCGGATCCACGATCGCCGGCGCCGACCAATTCCCGAACCCGTCGCGCAGTGCGATCTCGAGCGCGCCGTCGGTCGTGTTGCGATACGAGACCGATACGCCGTCCATTCCATGGCGCCGTGCGGATATTGCGTATCCCTCGTCGTCCTCGGTGGCGACCGCGGTCCCCGTGTCCCAATCCCGGCGAATCTCCGGACCGGCGAAGGCGAGCAGCGTCCGCGATACATCTCTCCAGGAGAACCGGCGCGCGCCGGACGCGTCGACCGCGATGGCGCAGTATCCCTCGCTCCCCCCCGTCGTGTCGACACGCCCCGGGGCCTGCCAGACCGTGTCGAGACCGGCGGCGGTCATCACCCATCCCGAGTCGGGGCGCAGGTAGACCGCGTGCAGCCCGCCCGACGGAGAGCGGACCACCCCGCACCAGGTCCCCGAGTTCCCCTCGGCGTCGATGATCCCCGTGCGCCAGACCTGCGCCGCCGCGCCCGGGGGCGCGGCGAGGACCGCAGCGACGAGCAGCACGACGAACGCGTGTCCCAGAGCGGGCATGTCCTCATAACACCGTTTCATGACGCCCTCCCTCACGGAGTCACCAGACGTGCCCACTTGAGGTCGTCGTTGGTCCCGTCGTAGTAGACGATGTACGGCACATCCCCCGTATCGATGACGATCGAGCTATAGTATCCGACCGCGCCCGCGATATCGACGTACTCGGCCGCCCACCCGCCGCCTCTCGAGTCGGTGGCGTACATGAGGTTCGCACCCCCGGTCTCGTAGAAGCTCACATGGACCCCTCCCCCCGAATCGACGGCGACCGACGGGAGCTCGGAGACAGCGCTGCTGCTGTAGGCGGTCTCCTCCGACCAGAGGCCGCTGCCGGGATCGCGGCGGTCGACGTAGAGGATGTTGAAATAGGTGAGCGCCATGACGACCGTGACATTCCCCGCGTCCTCGTAGAGGGTCATGTCGTGCTTGCCGCGGCGCGCGGATGCCTGCTCCGGCCCGAGGGTCCACGCCTCTGCCGCCGGGTCGTAGATCCCGTACCAGATCCCATTACTGGGGTACATGCCCCCGTACGAGATGTGCACGCGGTCGTACGCATCGATCGCGAGCCGGATGTAGTCGGAGGAATATGAGCCGGAGGCAACCTGCCTCCGCTCCCAGTGCCCGCTCCCCATCCCGTCGGGAACCCACCAGGCGAGACGCACTGTATTCGCCGCGAGGTTCTTGTAGAGAATGTGCGGGATCCCGCCGCTCGTCACGGCGATGCGGGAAAATCCGCCCATGTCCCCCGCGTCGTCGACGACGTGGAAGTTCCAGTCCTGGGCGTTCGAGGCGGCGCTCGTAAGCAGAACGAACGCCGCGGCGATAGACGCGGAAACGATCAGTCTCATGACGGTACCTCCCCGGTCGCCGCGCGGCGCCGCCTGGAATCCGGGACCGGCATGCCGATGCCGTCCGGCCCGTGCCGGTGCGCGTTTCCGACCTTTCTGGATCCTGCGGTGTCCCTGATAGGAAAGAGTATATCAGAATTAAGGGCGCGTGACAACCGCCGCGCTCACCGGAACGTGCGCAGGTAGGCGACCGCCTCGTCGAGGGAGGCGAATATCTTCATGATGTACGAGAGGTTGGTGACCTTGAAGATGTTCTCGAGGCGCGGAGAGCTGCTGACCACGACCAGCTCGGCCTTCTCCCTTGTCGCCATCGTCCAGGAGGAGACGAGGATCCCTATCCCCGTGCTGTTGGTCCACCTGATCTCGGAGAGGTCGAGGATGATCTTCTTCGCGCCGGCGCCGAGGATCCGCTCGATCTCCTTCCAGAGGTCGTACTCGTCCTGCTCCCCGACGAGCCTTCGCTCGCCGAGGTCGATCACGGCGATATCGTCGATGTACCGAGCCTCGAACATCGCTCCCGCCTTCGCGGCGCGCGCCCGGCCGCGGATCGCGCCGGAAAAACAGTACCGCTTCGTCGCCGTGCGCGGCAAGCACAATCCGTCCGCGGCTGCGGCGGGCCCGATTCGCGCTCACGCGATGCGATACCGGCCGCGCGTCTCCCTGATCATCCCCCCCTCCTCGAGCGCGGAGAGGATCGCCCCCAGCCGGACGGCGCTCAGACCGCTCAGACGGGCGAGCCCTCTCCCGGTGAGAGGGCGCTCGGCGAGAGCCCTGATGATCAGGCCCCGCGCCTGGCGAGCCGAGCCCTCGAACGGCGCCTGACGCGCATGGTGCGCGCTTCGGCGAGAGGGGTTTTCCGCCGAGCGCTTGAGGTACGCCCCGTAATCCATCAGGGCGTAGTACCACGCGCGGGGATCGCGGCGATCGAGGGTCCGCTCGATATGCGGCATGATCTCGTCGTCGCGCACCCCCGTCCTTCCGGGGAAATACTCGTGCAGATAGACGGCCCGTATGTTCGTCTCGATGAAGGGAACGGGGCGGCCGAAGGCGAACGCGGCGATCGCGCCGGCGCTCGCCGGACCGATCCCCGGCAGGCGGATCAGCTCCCCGGGCTCCGGGGGGATCCGCCCGCCGAGATCCCGCGCGACTATCTTCGCCGTCTCTCGAAGATACTTCGCCCGCCGGTTGTAGCCGAGCCCGCTCCAGGCCGCCAGAACCTCGCGCAGGGGGGCCCCGGCGAGCTTCCCGGGGCGGGGAAACCGCTCGATAAACGGCCCGAAGACGGCGAGGACGCGGGGAACCTGCGTCTGCTGCAGCATCATCTCCGAGACGAGGATCAGCCACGGATCGCCGGTGAGGCGCCAGGGAAGATCGTGGCGGCCGCGGACGCGATACTGCGAGCGCACGCGGCGCCGGAAGATCGCGTCCCGTTTCTCGCTCGATGCGGTTCTCACGCCCATCGCTCCCATGCTATACTCCCCATGATAGTCCTTCACGACCTCGATCCGCAAGCGGGCCTCCGTGCGACTCCTTCCGGGAACGCACGATCCTGCCGCCCGGGGGACCGATGCAGCGATACGTATATGATCTCGGGGATCGCTCCGCGCGCGACCGCATTCTCTGTGGCGGCAAGGCGGCGAACATGGCGATCCTGTCGCGCAGGGGAATCCCGGTCCCCGAGGGGTTCGTCGTCACCACGGCGCTGTTCGAG
>JAQVGR010000029.1 GCA_028696635.1 Candidatus Krumholzibacteriia bacterium
CCTCACGGCGCACCACTCGATGTCGGCCCCATACCCGAGCTCGACGAGCCGCCTCCCGCGAACCGTGCCCCGCAGAAAACGGTCGAGAGGTCCCTCGACGGATCGCGCCAGCATCAGCGCGAGGGCTGCCGCGTCGGCGAGCGGGCCCTGTCCGGTCCCGGCGCCGAGCAGATCGATGAGGATCCCTCCGCAGAGCAGATCTTCGGAGCAGAGCCTTCCCGCCTCCCCTCCGCACAGGATCGTCACCCGATCGCAGCCGGCGAGCAGAGTAGCCGTCGCGTCGACGTTCCTGATCGCGCATATCAGGACCGACTGCGCCCGCGCGGCCGATACTATCGCCGGCGTCCCGTTCGATGTGGCCAGCACGATCGTTTTTCCCGCGACGTCGGTGCGCTCGATCTCGACGGGCGAGTTGAACAGATCGAATCCCTGCACGGGCAGCCCCTTCTGCTCGCCGGCGAGCAGTTTCCCTCCCCGGTCGCCTGCGCTGACGAGCCGCGAAACCGCCTCGACGCTCTCGACGGGTATCACGTTGGAGGCCCCCCTCTCGATGGCGGCGATGATGGTGCTGGTCGCCCGCAGAACGTCGATCACGACGACGGTCGCGTTGTGAAGATCGTCCTTCTCGAGGGTCGAGGGCGTGGGATGAAAACGTATCTCCTTCATGCCGTCGGGTCTCCCTGAGTGCGCGCGGACTGAAGCGCGTCGATGAACGAGGTATCGAACTCGCCGCGGGTGAACGCGTCGGTCCGCAGGATCCACAGGTGGAACGGTATCGTCGTCGGCACCCCCTCGATCACGCATTCCTCGAGCGATCGTATCATGCGGCTCACCGCCTCCTCGCGCGTTTCCCCCCAGGTGATTATCTTCGCCAGCAACGAGTCGTAGTACGGGGGGACCACGTACCCCGCGTAGAGGTGCGAATCGACCCGGACGCCCGGTCCGCCGGGCGGATGATAGAAACTGATTTTGCCCGGCGAGGGCTTGAAACCGCGCTCGGGATCCTCGGCGTTGATCCTGCACTCTATCGCGTGGCCCCGAGAGGGGGGCGTCCTGTCGAGGAGCGGGCTCGCTCCTGTCGACGCGAGTCGTATCTGCTCCTTGATCAGGTCGCACCCGGTGACCATCTCCGTGACGGGATGCTCGACCTGCACGCGCGTGTTCATCTCCAGAAAATAGATGTCATCGCGCGCATCGACGAGGAACTCGACGGTGCCGAGCGAGCCGTACCGGGCGTGTTCGGCGCCGCGCACGGCGTATTCGAGGATCCGCTCGCGGATGGAGGCGCCGATCCCCGGCGACGGGGATTCCTCTATCAGTTTCTGGTGCCGCCGCTGGATGCTGCACTCGCGCTCCCACAGGTGGACGGCCCTCCCGCCGCCGTCGCCGAAGATCTGCACCTCGATATGGCGCGGGTGCTCGAGGTATTTTTCGAGGTACAGACCGGCGTCGCCGAACGAGACCTCAGCCTCTTTCCCGGCCGCGTGAAGGAGCGAGGACAGCTCCTCCTCGCTGCGCACGATCCGTATCCCGCGGCCCCCGCCTCCCGCGACCGCCTTGATCATCACGGGGTACCCGATCGTCCCGGCCAGCTCGACCGCCTGGCGCTCGTCCGCGACGGCTCCCTCGCTCCCCGGAATGATCGGCAGCCCGGCGTCCTTCATCAGCGTCCGGGCCGCGGCCTTGTCTCCCATCCTCTCCATCAGCTCGGAGGACGGACCGATGAAATCTATGTTGCAGGAGCGGCACACCTCGGCGAAGGTCGCGCTCTCGGCGAGGAAGCCGTACCCCGGATGGATCGCGTCGGCCCCGGTGATCTCCGCCGCCGCGATGATGCGGGGGATATTGAGGTAGCTCTCCGCCGGCTGGGCATCCCCGATGCAGACATCCTCATCGGCGAGCTTCACGTGGAGGGACTCGGAATCGGCGCGAGAATGGACCGCGACGGCTCTGATGCCGAGCTCCCTGCACGCGCGGATTACCCGCAGGGCTATCTCGCCCCTCGCTGCGATCAGGATCTTCCTGTACATACGCTCCGCCGTCCGGTCGAGCGGCCGCCCGTCCGGCCGCGGATGAGGACGCCCCGGGGGAGGACCGCCCCGCCGGGAGCGTCGCCGGGCGGTTACACTATACCGCCTCCGCCGGCGGCCTGACAACGATAATGTGGGCGGGCGGACGGCGCGGAACGTGGATTCCCGCGCCTAGAGGTCCGTGGCTCGCTTGGCGCCGGATCCGGCCTTCTCGAATCCGTCCCACGTGGTGTCGCTCGAGGCGTGGATCCCCTTCAGCCGGAGGCTGAACTCATGGGGATTGGAGCTGTTCTTGAGCGCCTCTTCCATGCTGATCCGTCCGTTGGTGAGCAGCTGCATGAGCGACTGGTCGAAGCTCTGCATCCCGTGCGACGAGACGCCTTCGCGGATCGCCTGCTGGATCAGCGGCGTCTTCTCCGGATCGATGATGTACTCGCGGATCGTCGAGGTCACGATCATCACCTCGACGGCGGGGACGCGCCCCTGGCCTTCCTTTACCGGGATCAGCCGCTGGGAGATCACCGCCTGCAGTGTCGATGAGAGCAGGTACCGGATCTCCTGGTGCTGATGGGGCGGGAAGAACGATATGACCCGGTTGATCGTCTGCGTGGCATCGATGGTATGAAGCGTCGAAAAGACGAGGTGCCCCGTATCGGCCGCCATGAGGGCGATCTCCATTGTCAGCGCGTCGCGGATCTCGCCGACGAGGATCACGTCGGGATCCTGCCGGAGGATGTGTCTGAGCGCTTCATGGAACGACGAGGTATCGCTCCCGATCTCGCGCTGGTTTATGAGGCTTTTCCTGTCCTGATGAAGGAACTCGATCGGGTCCTCTATCGTGATGATGTTCTTGTTCACCTTCTCGTTGATCTCGCGGACCATCGCCGCCAGCGTCGTCGACTTTCCGCTACCGACCGTACCGGTGACGAAGATCAGCCCGCGAGGAAGCATGGCGAGCTTCTTGATGATTTCCGGAAGGGAGAGCTGGTCGATCGCCTTGATCTCGACGGGGACATGTCTGAAGACCATGGCGATCGATCCTCGCTGCACGTAGAAGTTCGCGCGGAACCTGGCGAGCCCGGCAACGCCGAATGCGAAATCGACCTCTCGAGACTTCTTGAACCGGTCCCGCTGGGCCGGTGTGAGGATCTGATCGGCGATCGTCTCCATGTCCTTCGGGGTCGGACGGTCGAATTCGAGGTGCGTCAGTTTTCCGTCCACCCGGATGACCGGCTGCAGGCCGGCCTTGAGATGAAGATCCGACCCACCCTTGGCGATCATTGCCTCGAGGATATTCTTGATATTCATTCGGTTATACCTTCCCGCACAGGACAGGCCGCGGCGGCCTTCCGCCGGCGCAGACTGACATCTTCCATTTTATCAACAGGTTGCACCGATCGCGCACCCTGGTAGTGCACGACGCTGCCGGCGGTCTTTTAATGCAAGGATCAGGCCTATTCGATGAGAAAAAGGGGCTGGCCGAACTCGACCGGCTGCGCGTCGTTGACGAGGACCTTGCGGATCACGCCGCCTCGCTCGGCCTCGATCTCGTTCATAAGCTTCATCGCCTCTATGATGCACAGGACCTGGCCGACCTGCACGCGGCTTCCCTCCGAGACGAACGGATCCGCCTCGGGACTCGGGGCGCGGTAGAAAGTGCCGACCATCGGAGAGACGATCTGTTCGAAGGGCGGCTCGGAGTCGGCGGCCGGGGTCTCGATGACGGGGTGAGGAGCCGGGGGTCCGGAGGGAACCGCAACAGCGCTGGCGGCGGGCCGATCCGAGGCCGACCCTTCCGGCTGGCCGCCCGGTCGCCGGCGCGTTACGCGCACGGCGCTCCTCCAAGTGCGCACCTCTATCTCGTCGAGATCCTCTTCCTTGAGGATATCGATGAGGCTTCGTATCCTGTCGGCGAGACTCATTTCACCCGCTCGATGTAGCGACCGGTCCTCGTGTCGATGCGCAGCCGGTCTCCGATCTCGATGAAGAGGGGAACGGTGACGACGGCCCCCGTTTCGAGCTTGGCCGGTTTCGAACCGCCCTGGGCGGTGTCTCCCCTCAGGCCCGGCTCCGTTTCGGCGACCTCGAGCGTCACGAAGGTCGGCATCTCGGCAGCCAGCGGAATATCGCCGTCCATGAGAACACCGATCTCCATTCCTTCCTTGAGGAATGGGAGGATATCCTCTATCAGGCCCGAGGAAAGCGGTATCTGCTCGTAGGTCTCGGTGTTCATCATGTAGTAGAGGTCGTCGCTCCGGTAGAGGTACTGGAAGGTATGCCGTTCGACGCGAACCTCCTCGATCTTTTCTCCCGCCCTGAACGTCCTGTCGAGTACGGCGCCGTCGGGGATTCTCCGCAGCTTCGTCCTGACGAATGCGCCCCCCTTGCCCGGCTTGACGTGCTGGAACTCCACGATCGCGAAGAGCTGTCCCTCGATCCGCATGATGAGTCCGTTCCGGAAACTGCTCGTATCGGCCACGTCACCGTATCCTTTCCGTCAGCTGTCATCCTCTGGTGCGCCCGCGTCGTTTTCCTGCATCTTCTTGAGCCATTTCCTGAAATTGTCCATCCCCTCACGGGCGGCGCCGGTGACCCGGTCGGGTTCTCCCTGCGTATCGGCAGCCTCCTTCGCCTCTACTGCGGAGTCGAGGGAGCTATCCGCTTCCTCGAGCTCGCGAGCGACCTGTTCGAGATCGTCCTCATCCCCGAGAACGGCGTCCGTCGACGGACCTTCTCCGAACGGAGTGATCTCAGGGCCCTCATCGAGCGACCGTCCAGGCTCCTCTGCGTCCCCGCCGCTCCCCGCGGCACCGCCGGTTCCCCGGCCCGCCGTGCTCGCGGCGAGATCGTCGCTGACATCCTCGATGGAGATCGTCATTACATCACCGTCGAATGTCTCCTCACGCTCGCGATCGGATGATTCGACCAACCGTTCGATCTTCTCGATCATCCGCTTCGCCTCGACATTGTGCGGCTGGGACCCGACGATATCCTGATAGATCTTCAGCGCCTTGGAATAGTAGCCCTGGGCGGCGTAGATCCCCGCGAGCGTCATCGTCGCCACTTCGTCGGTCCGTCCGGCCGGGGCCGGCCCCTTCGCCGCCGACAGGTCGATCTCCTTCCCCTGAAACTCCTCCTCGAGCCCCTCGAGCATGGCGGCCGCTTCCTCGTTGGTCGGATCGATCGCCAGAAGCCGCCGCAGGTACGATACGGCGGCGTCGCGCTTCCCCTCGGCGAGCAGGATATCCCCCATGTATTTCAGCGCGACCATATTCTCCCCGTCGAGCTCGATGACCCGTTCGAACTCGGCGCGGGAACGCTCCGTCGCGCCCTTATCGTAGAAACACTTGCCGAGTATCACATGCGCGCTCGCGTAGTCCGGGTATCGGGTCAGCCCGGCCTCGCAGAGCTCTATCGCGCGATCCACCTGTCCGTTCTTCCGGTAGGCGTCGGCGAGAGGGGCGAAAAGCCTCGACTGGGGTGCCTGATCGTATTTCGCCTTGAGGTGTTTAATCTCGGCGGAGATATCATCCGTCATGGGCTACCTTTCTGCCGTCTCCGGCCACGGGGAGGCTAGCAGAGAGCCGATCATCCTGTCAAGTGTCCACGATGCGGCCGCTTATACCGGTCCCCTCAGTCGATCCGGAAGGTCTCCGCGATCGACCATACCTCGCGGAGCAGCGGATTCTTGTCGAACCCGGGGGCATAGACGAGACAGTCCACGAGCCAAACCCGCGCCCTCACGCGGTCATGTATGAAGAAGCAGATGAACGGCCCGCCGTACATCTCCTCGCTGCTCTCCCAGTACCCGTCCATCCGTACCGCATCGTACTCCCCGAGAGTGCTCATGCTCCACGAGACGAGCTCCGGGCGCATGACCTCCTTGTCGTGGATCTCCCACATGATCTGCGCACGCAGATCGTACAACGCGGCCGAGTCGGCCGTCGAGAGGGCCCTCCCGCTCCAGCCTCGCCATGACACGGTGATCCCGCGGTGCGGATAATCCCTGAAGATCTCGACGCCGGGAAGGTGCCCCCAGTCACGGTTGAGCCGGTACTCGCCGGGGATGCGTATCGCGAAACCGTATTTCGCCTTCAGGTCGGCAGCCGTTCCGGCGTCCTCGGAAAGGAGGAGGTTCTCCCTGAGGCGCTCGCGATTCGCCTGTTCGATGACGTCGCGTATCTTGCCGCCGTTCCCCCGCGCGACCTCCCGGAGCTGCTGCGCGGTCGACGCCGTCACCACCACGGTCAGCTGTCCCCGCACCGGATAATCGACCCTCGCGATGATATGCTGTTTCCCCTCGATCACCTTGCGCACGTTGTCGGTTCCGATGATCTGCTCTATGATGGATCCGATCCCGCCTTCTCTGACGACGCCGAAGATCACCATGTTCTTGGACGGGGGCTCCTGTTCGTAGTCCGCAGCTGCGACGAGGCGCCATTTGAACTGGTACTCCATCTTCGAGTAGAAATCGAGCGGATGCTGCAGTACCGAGATGATCTCGTCGCCGAGACCGCCCTGAAGGCCGGTTTCGGTTACGATGACGACCTCGCTGTACGATCCGGGCGGCACGAAGACCGCGTGCCGTCCGCACGAGAGGATCATTGCGAGCGCCGCCGCGGCTGCGACGATGCGTGTGCGTCTCACGTGCACCTCCTCCCGTAACAATACCGGCGGCCTCGCCCGCGGGCAACAAGAAAAAGGGCGCGTCGCACGACGCGCCCTAAATCCGCGGATCCTGCGTGCCCGTTCAGCGCCCCCGCTCCAGCCGGCGTTGCTCGATCACCAGGCCCTGGAGGTAGCGGTTTCTTCGGCTGAGATCGTCAACCTGACGGCGCAGCAGCTCGTTCTCCCTGAGAAGATAGTCCACCCTCGGATCGACGGCCATCGTGAAGGGAAGCCGGCGCTCACGCTCGCCGTCCGGAACGCCGCCGAGGGGATCGTCAGATACGTACCGGATCCCGGCCGGATACCCGGTCGTCGTGTGATGGATCTCTCCGCTGCGAGGCGCAGCCGATGCCGTACGGCCGGCCGCCTGAGGCGGGATTCCCGGTCCGTCCGGTCCGCTGCGGGTGATCAGCCATGCCCCCGCGATGAACACGACGAGTGCCGCCGCCGCCCCCGCGAGGAACCTCGAACCCCAGGCGCGGGAGGCGAACGGCGACGCCGTCTCCCGCCGCAGGGCGCGGGCGCGTTCCATCGCGATCCGCCGCTTGATATTCCACTCGAAGTTTTCGGAAGGCTCGGCGTCGGGAAGCCGTCCGATCATCTCCATGCATTGATCCATCTCGCCGCACCACTCTGCGCACGCCGGGCAGGATGCGAGGTGCTTCTGGAGCTCGATGCGTCGCTGCTCGTCGAGCGCCCCGTCCCTGTTGCTGCAGATGTACTCACGCGCTCTTGTGCATCTCATCGTCAGTTCCCCTTGAATCTCTCGTCGTTGCCGACAAGCGGCGCCACCGCCTTCTTGAAGTGCATCCGGCCGCGGTTGATGCGGGATCTCACCGTGCCGAGCTTCAGGCCCGTCGAGGCGGCTATCTCCTCATAACTGAGGCCGTTGATCTCTCGAAGCACGAACGAGGGTCTGTACTTGGCTGGTATCTTCTCAATGGCGTCCTGTATCATGCCGGCGAGCCTCTGCCGGTCGAGGGCCTCGTCGGGAGTGGGCGATTCATCCCTCAGATCGATCCATCGGCCGTCTTCGCTTCCGTTTTCGTCCGCCCACATGCTGATCATCTTCGGCCTTCTCTTCACGTTCCGGATCCGGTTCCTGACGAGGTTCGTCGCTATCGTGTAGAGCCAAGTCGAGAACCGCGCCACGGTCCTGTACTTGTCGGCGTGCATGTACGCGCGCACGAACGCTTCCTGCGCGTACTCCTCGGCCTCGCTCTCGTCGCCTATCAGCCTGAACAGATACGAATACAGTCGGTTCTTGTATCTGTCGACGAGGATATCGAACGCCTGGTTGTTCCCCTCCTGGACGAGCAGTATCAGATCCTCGTCACTCTGCTCCGCGAGCCTCGCTCGCGCCGCCCTGAGAGGGTGCTGCATCTTCAATCCGTCGTCTCCCTGTTCGTCGTCCTTCACCGTCTCTTACCCCCGGCGAGGCTTCCGGTTCCAGTTCGGAAGGCTTTTTTTCATTCCCGGCCGACTCCGGACGATTCGATCGTGAGCGATATCCGCCCGCCTCCCCCGGTCCGCTCGAAGACGATCCGCTCCGGATAGGCGTCCGGCGCCCCCTTCGGATACCCGTAGCGCGTCTCGTACCCGATCCCTCCGGCGGAGATCACGCGGAGGCGGCGCGGCGGCAGGCCGGGAGGTCCAGCGATCTCGACGGCGCGGCCTCTCCAGAGGCCGCGCACGGCCACCTCGTCGCCCCGTCTCTCGACCTCCACCGGCCCTTCCTCCCCGAGCGGCAGCGGCAGCAGCAGGAGCAGGTATACGATATCGTCGGCACACACCTCGATACCGAGCTGATCGCCCAGCATCGCGAGGGCCTCTTCGTCCCTGACCACCTCGCCCCGGCTGTCGTCGCGGATCTCGATCGACCCGCCGCCTATCAGTATCGTCGCCTCCCGGCGGAGCGCCCCGAAGAGGCTTGAATGATCGAAGTCGACCTGGAGGAATCCATCCCCTGACCAGTGGACGCCGCAGATACCCCTGACTCGGTACCGGGGAAGCTCGATGCGAACCCGCGCCGAGATCTCGCGGGGGTGGGGCGGGCTCCCGCCGGGAACGGCAAACCGAGGCGTCTGTTCGGCGCCGTCCGCGGCCTCGACGCGGGAACCGGGTTTCCGAACGGCGCATGAAACTGTAACCAGAATAAACAGTAACAGATAGAAAATTCTCTTCGATTCAATCCCGATCACGCCGCACCGCCGCTTCAGCCGTCCGGAGTTTCTCCTCGATGCGAGGGCGGCCGGGATCGAGCTCTCTCGATCTCGAGTAGGAGGAGGCCGCCTCCGCCATCATGCCGAGACTGGCGTACGCGTCCCCGAGATGCTCCCAGATCACCGCGTCGTCGCCGACGATGTCTGCGGCCGAGCGCAGGATCTCGACGGCCTCCCGGTAATCGCCCTGCCGGTACCTGACCCATCCGAGCGAATCGAGATAGTACCCGTTCCCCGGATCGGCCTCGAGCGCCCGCTCGATCAGGCGACTGGCGAAATCGAGCTGTTCACCCTTCTCGGCGAGCAGATATCCGTAGAAGTTGGCGTTCCTCGGATCGTCGGGCTCCCGTTCGTAGAGCGCCCCGATGCGCTCTATCGCGTCGTCGAACCGCTGTGTGCGCTCGAAGACCGTGGCGAGCTCGAGAAGCACCCGCCGGTCGTCCGGGGCGAGCGCCTCCGCCCTGAGGAGGTACTGCTCGGCCCGCTCGAGATCTCCGCTCTGACGGTAGACCGTTCCGATGAGGTAGTTGTCCCCTGCGGAGGCGCGATCGACGGTCCTGGCGGCCTCCTGGAGGCGCCGCGCCCCTTCGTTCTCGGCCACCTCGACCGCCTCATCCGGGCCCGAGGGATCCCCGGCGAGGCCGTTCGCCAGCAGGATCATCCCCACGTGGTTGTCGAACTCGTCCGGCTCGAGCTCTACGAGCCGCTGGAGATGCCCGTACGCGGTCCGGAGGTTCCCCCGATCGATCTCGATCTCGGCGATGACCCGCAGGAGCTGCGGCGTCTCCCCGAAGGTCGCCATAAGCCCACGGAACACGCGCAGGGCGTCTTCGCTCCGCTCGAGCGCGTAGTAGAACCTGCCGAGCATCAGCTTGCCGTTCTCGTCGAGCTTCTGATCGAGGAAGAGCGGCTCGAGCATCTGAACGCCTTCCTCGTACTCCCGATCGGCGAAGTACATCTCGGAAAGGTCGCGCAGAGCGTTGCGGTTCGCGGGATCGAGGGCCAGGGAGCTGCGCAGCGCCCGCTTGGCTCCTTCGCGGTCGCCCATGTGCATCAGCACCGATCCGAGGGCGAGATGCGCGCTGGCGAACGACGGGTTCGCGTCTATCGCGCTCGTGAAGGCCTCGGCCGCCTCCTGCAACCGTCCGGTGTCGGCGTAGACGAACCCCAGCCGGTACTGGACGAACAGGTCCCCCGGATCGAGGTCCCGGGCCCGCTCGAGGGCCTCCAGGGCGCCGGCCGCGTCTTCGCGCTCGAGGTAGATCCGGGCGAGGAACTTGTAGACCTCGAACTGCGGCACGTCGGGGCGGTCCTTGATCTGCTTCAGCAGCTCGATCGCACGATCGCCTCGCTTCTCGCGGTACTCCACCTCGGCGAGGAGCAGGCGCGCCCTGCTGTCGTACTCATCGGAGCCCGTCAGCTGCTCGAGGTGGCGGCGCGTCTCCTCGAACTTCTCCAGATCGAAGGTGACCCGGGCAAGGGCGAG
>JAQVGR010000030.1 GCA_028696635.1 Candidatus Krumholzibacteriia bacterium
ATTTCGTGACTCCGTGCAGGTAGTATTCGAAGTCCCCGTGCGTGTCCTCGATCCGCCCCGCGTTGAGGACGGTGATCGCCGGATGGAAGACCCCGCCCATGTTGTCGAGGCCGGTCTTGATGACGTTGTCGCCGGGGACGAACTGGGGCAGCGCCCTGCGCAGCAGCGGCAGGATGTCGGAGATGTGGTAGGCGGGCAGGGTAGCCAGCGGTACAGAGTTTTTGATGCTGAAGATGCGCACCTGGCCGGGATTGGTGACCCGGCACGCATAGACGAGCGTCTGGGCCTCGCCGAGGTAGATATGCAGCGAGGGGGCCAGCCGCCGGATGACCTGGGAGAACTCGAGCGCCCCGCCGGTGCGCCCCGGGTTGAGCACGACGATCTGCCCGTCCCGCAGATAGGGGGCGAGGCGCTCGGCCACCTGGCCGTGCGCGGTCGCCGGGACCACGATCATCACGATGTCGGCGCTCTCGAGCGCCTCGGCCGGATCGCATGTGGCCAGCTTCACGGGTGCGAACCCTTCGACCTCGCCTGTCACGTCGATTCCGCCGCGTGCGCGCACAGGCGAGATCCGGTCCGGCCGGCGGCTGAGCAGGGATGCCTGGAAGCCCGAGAGGGACAGGTGGCCCGCCATCGCCATCCCGCCGTGGCCGGCTCCGACGATGCAGAACCGGGGCAGCCCCTCCGCCTCAGGTATCTCGCCGAGGGTCTCCTCGGCGTCCGCGACCTTCTCGATCAGCTCCCCCGCCGACCGGCAGAGGAGCACCTGCTCGAGAAACCCCTTGATCTCGCAGAGCGCGGCGATGCGGCTCAGGAGTCGCAGGTAGAGGGCGTGGGTCTCCGGCGGGCCGAGCAGCACTACGATCAGGTTCGCTCTGTGGCCGTAGGGATCCCACGGGATCCCTTCGGGGCTGGTGCCCATCGCTATGAGGAGTTGCTTGCAGGCCCCGCTGGTGGCGTGCGGAATGGCGACGTGGTAAGGCCCGACGGGGATCAGCGTCGCTCCGGCCCGTTCCCGGGAAGCGATGTCCCTGAGCGCCGTCTCGGTATCGACCCCCCTCACCGTGGCCAGGGCCGCCGTCAGATCCGCTATGGCCTGGTTTTTCCCCGGCGAGGAAAGGTCCGGCACGATCCCTTCGGGAACGATGACCTGGGCTGCCTTCATGATATCGACTCCTCAAATGAGACGGATGCGAGTCGTATGGTTTCTGCGATCCCCCCTTCCATATGATACCGTCCGGAACGCCGATCCGCACCCGAAAAGTCGTCGGGGTAAAAGTCGTCGGGCGCGATTGACAGGGGGGGGATTTCTGGGTTATAATGGACGACACGAACGATCTGGAACAGGAGGGGGGCGATTCCGGCCGCCCTTTTTTATTGGGGCGGTCCCAGCGGGGCCGGGGCCGGGATCGCGGGGACCTCTCCCCGCCGGGCGGCAGCGGCGGGCATGCTCACGGGACGGACGCCACAGTTCATCACCCGCGATCGGCGGATGCTCCTGCTCCTCGAGGAGGTCCGCAGGGCCGCCGCTTCGCCCGTCCCCGTCCTGCTCGCCGGCGAGTCCGGTGTCGGCAAGGAGATCGTCGGCCGCCTGATCCACCGCTGGAGCGCCCGCCCGGGACCGTTCGTCGCCGTCAACGCGGCATCGCTCGGCGGAGATCTCGTCGAGAGCGCCCTGTTCGGCCACGCCCGCGGGGCGTTCACCGGCGCGGTACGCCGCGGCGAGGGGTTCGCGGCCGCGGCCTCGCGCGGCACCCTCTTCCTCGACGAGATCGGCGAGCTCGACGGCGGGGCGCAGTCCCGATTGCTGCGCTTTCTCGACGACGGCGAGTTCATCCCGGTCGGCGAGACGAGAGCGAGGCGGTCGGACGCCCGGATCGTCGCCGCGACCAACCGCGATCTCGCCGCGGCGGCCGGTCGCGGGGAGTTCCGGCCCGACCTCTACTACCGGCTCGCCGGGATCTCCTTTCTCATTCCGCCGCTGCGCGAGCGGCCCGGCGACATCGCGCCGATCGCCGACCATATCATCCGGCGGACAGCGGCCGATCTGGGCCTACGCGAGGCGCGGCTCTCCCCGGCCGCCTCGAGGGCCCTGGTCGCCTGCCGGTGGCCGGGGAACGTGCGCCAGCTGCGCAACGAGCTCGTCGGGGCGATCGTTCGCACGGGAGGCGGCGTCATCGAGGCGAGCGATCTCTCCGCGGAGGTCGCCGGATGCGCCGCCGGGGGCGCGGAGCCGGCCGCTGCGACCCTCGACGAGCGGATCCGGAACCTCGAACGGCGGGAGATCCTCGAAGCGCTGCGGCGCACCGCGTCGAACTGCTCGCGCGCGGCCGAGCTTCTCGGCCTGCGGCGCACGACGCTGATCTACCGCATGCGGCGGCACGGGATCGTGCTGCGGGAGAAGGGCGGCGGTTCGTGAACGCGGCCGGCGCCTAGAGCTTGTACCCGAACTTGCGCAGGATGTCGTGGCGCCACTGCTTCCCCTCGTCGTCCTCGACGCCCCGGGGCTTCGAGCCGTCGATCACGCCGAGGATGCCGCGTCCCTGCTTCGATTCGGCGACGATCACCTCGGTCGGGTTGGCGGTGGCGCAGATGATCCGGCAGACCTCGGGTACCTGCTTGATCGCGTTGAGTATGTTGATGGGGAATGCGTTCTTCATGAAGATGATGAACGAGTGCCCCGCGCCTATCGCGGCGGCGTTGCTGCGGGCGAGGTCGATCATCTCCTCGTCGTTCCCCGAGAACCGGATGAGGCAGTCCCCCGAGGCCTCGCAGAAGGCGACGCCGAACCTGATCCCCTGCGCGCCGGCGATCGCCGCCTCGTGCAGGTCCTCGACCGTCTTGATGAAATGGGACTGGCCGAGGATGAAGTTGACCTCGGCGGGTTTCTCGATCTTCACCGTCTTGAGCTCCATGGTCACCCTCCCTGGAAGGCGCTCCCGCGGCTGACGACGGCGGGGCCGGGCGCCGCGGGCCGTCCGGTCAGAGATCGCCCCAGTACGGCCTCAGTTCGCGCTTGAGCTGTTCGAGGGTCCTCAGCATGGCATCCCTGATCGAATCGGCGTTCCACCGGTTACCATACTCCCGGCCGTCGGGGAGTGCAATATCGATCGGCAGGCCGAGGGTCCCGCGCACGATGGCGAGCCAGCCCTCCGTGATGCGGGAGCCGTATCCGCTGAGGAAGAGATCGGCCAGGGGGATCCCCCTGTCGCGCGCCGCCGCGGCGATCGTCCCGGTCATCAGGGAGAGGCCATCGAGGGACAGGCCCAGGTCGGTGAGGATATCGTCCTTGAGGGGGTCGCTTCCCCCGTTTCGGATGATGAGCCGGGGGGAGAAGCGGTCTATCAGCGGTATCACGATCTCCCTGATCGCGATCCGGAACTCGCTGTCGCCGGCGCGCACCGGCATCGGGACGTTCACGGTGAACCCCTTCCCCTCGCCCTTGCCGACCTGCGTCACGAACCCCGTCCCGGGGTAGAGGGTCATCGGGTCCTGGTGGAGCGAGACGAACAGGACCCGCGGGTCCTCGTAGAAGATGTCCATCGTCCCGTTCCCCTGGTGGGCGTCCGTGTCTATCACCATTACCCGCTCGATCCCGCTCTGGAGCAGGTGCAGTGCTGCGACGGCCACGTCGTTGAAGATGCAGAACCCCTCGCCGTAGTCGCGTCCGGCGTGATGCAGCCCGCCGAAGCTCAGCGCGAGGCCGTGCCGGCGCGCGGCGGTGACCGCCCCGACCGAAGCCCCGACGATCATCCGCGCCGCCTCCACCGAGCCGGGCATCACGCGGGTGTCGACGGAGAGGTACCCGCTCCGGCGCTCGAGCGCGCGGACCATCTCGATGTACGAAAGCGAGTGGGCGAGTCCGATCAGGTCGTCCCCCGCGGGAGAGGGCTCGGTGACGGTCAGGCGCGAGAGGATATCGGGATACCCCTCGATCGCCGCCATGAACCGGGTGAACCGCTCGCCGCTGAAGGGATGTCCCTCGCCGAAGTCGTACGCGGCCAGGGCGGGATGATACATCAGGGGGACGGGCGCGGGACGAGGCTCGGCCGCCGCCGACCGGTCCGCGCTCCGGGGACCGCTACTTCCGGTGGTTGTTGAGCCCATACTGCCTGATCTTGTTGTGCAGGTGCTGCCTGGTGACCTCGAGCGACTCGGCGGCGCGCGTGATCTTCCACTCGTTCCGCTCCAGGGCGTCGAGGATGAACCGTTTCTCCATCACGCGGAGCTTGTCCTTGAGCGATTTTTCGATCTGGGACTCGTCCCGCGCCGGCTCCTGCGCCTCGATCTGCGGGAAATGCTCCGGCGTCAGCCGCTTCGAATCGCCGCAGGTCGCCAGCGCCCGCTCTATCATGTTCTCCAGTTCCCGCACGTTCCCCGGCCAGGACCCGCTTAGCATCAGCCGCAGCGCCGCCGGAGATATCTCGATCGCGTCCTTGCCCATCTTCGCCGAGTACTTCTCGAGGAAATGCAGCGCCAGCGGCAGGATATCGTCCTTGCGCTCGCGCAGCGGCGGGATAGTGATCGGCACGACGTTGAGGCGGTAGAAGAGGTCCTGCCGGAAGCGGCCGCTCTTGATGTCCCCGGCGAGATCGCGGTTGGTGGCGGCGATCACGCGCACGTCGACGGAGCGGGAGACGTTCTCCCCGACCCGCCTGATCTCGCCCTCCTGCAGAGCGCGCAGCAGCTTCACCTGCAGGCCCGTAGGCATGTCGCCGATCTCGTCGAGAAAGAGCGTCCCGCCGTTCGCCGTCTCGAACAGCCCCGCCTTGTCGCTCGTCGCCCCCGAGAACGACCCCTTCTTGTGGCCGAACAGCTCGCTCTCGAGGAGCTCCGCCGGCATCGCCCCGCAGTTGATCGTGACGAGCTGCTTCGTCTTGCGCGGGCTGTTGAAGTGGATGGCCCGCGCGATCAGTTCCTTGCCCGTCCCCGTCTCTCCGTGTATCAGGACGGTTGTCTCGAAGGGGGCTATCTTGCCGACCGTGCCGAAGATCTCCTGCATCTGCCTGCTCTTGCCGATGATGCCGGAGAACTCGTACTTCTCGGAGAGCTCCGCCTTGAGCTCCTGGTTCTCCCTGGCCAGCCGCTCGCGCGAGAGGACGAGCTCGCCGTGCAGGCGGGCGTTCTCGATCGCGATGGCGGCCTGCGCGGCGAAGGCGCCCAGGATCGGCATGTCCTCCTCGGCGATCTCGACGCTCAGCCGGCTCGCGTCGGTGTATATCACGCCGACGACGCGGTCCTCGACCTTCAGGGGGAGGCAGACGGCCGTCTTGAGCTGCAGATCGAGGACGCTCTTCTGATCCTTGAACCTGCTGTTCTTGTTCAGGTCGGAGATGAACAGGGGCTCGCCCTTCTCCGCCACCTCGTCGATGATGCTGGTGCTGACCTCGAAATCCGTCTCCCCGAGCGGCCGCTCGCGCCGGTCGCGGGCGATGCGGAACTCGAGCTCTCCGCTCCTGCCCCTGAGCATCAGGAACCCGCGGTCGGTGTCGGCGAGCGCGATGATCGAATCGACGATCTTCGCCAGGAGCTCGTTGAGGTTCAGGGTCGAGTTCATGGAGCGGGTGACGCTGGTGAGCCTCTCGAGCTTCTCGAGCCTCCGTTCGCTGTTCGCGAGCCGCTCGCCGAGGTCGCGGGAACGCGTGACGGCATCGGATTCCTCGATCCTGCGCAGATCGTTCTCCACGCCGGTGAAGAAATCCTGCATCTTTTCCTCTCTTTTCTCTTTCATCGGTCTGGGGCACCTCCCCGGCAGCCGCCGCTTCTTCTGCCGGGCCCCCCGGGTCTCTCCGTGAAGGAGCGCACCGGAGAAGCCGCGGCGGATGCCGACTGCGTCCAGTCAGCGGGCTTGTATCTCGATCTCGATAATCTACTGGCAGTTATGGGATTGCGCAATCCGCGTGCCAGCCCGTACCCCTTCCGCTGTCGCCATGCAACACATTGTGAAAAAATCGTTTACACCACGACACGGAACGGTTCCGCGTAAATAAGTGTTGCTACCCCGGATGTTCCTGTCAAATAATGTTTACTCATTTATAGCAATTATTGAATAACTCCGTCTATTATCACATATTATGTCACTGTAAACTAAGTATAGCATATGTCAAAGATAATTGCCATAGGGGCGCGTTGATTCTGCGCGCTCGGTGATTGTTTTTTCCACCGCTGTGGTTTCTCATGGTGCAGTTGACGGATTGATTGATCCCTGCTATAATGCGAAACGTATCTCTATGTGAAAAGGCGGATTATGGTACACCGATTCTTCCGGGCGCGAAGAGTGCGGCATGCAGTGATTTCGATCCTGCTGGCGTGCGGAGGCATATTCGTGCTTTCCGCAGAGGCAGGGGCCTACATCGATCCCGGGACGGGAAGCTATATTCTGCAGTTGGTCATAGCCGGTCTGCTGGGGTCCTTCTTCACTGTCAAACTGGTCGGCAAGAGGATAAAGACCTTCATCCTCGGTCGATTTTCCCATGACAGGGGCGCGCGGAAAGACGATCGCACGGGTATAGATGAATAGCCACAGGCACGCAGGCTCCTTCAGAGATCCCGATGGTTTCATTTTTACAAAGGACGGACGGCTTTACCGCCAGGTGAACCGGCGCTATGCCGAAGAGTACGATCTCTTGATCGGATCGGGATTGTACGACGACCTGACACGGTCGGGGTTGCTCGTACGCCACGAGGAGGCTGATCTCTCGCTGGCCGCCGCGGACGGAGCGTACCGGGTGCTGCGCCCGGATACCGTCCCGTTCATCTCCTATCCTCATGAATGGTGCTTCAGCCAGCTCAAGGACGCCGCCCTGACAACGGTGGCGATCCAGAAGCGGGCCCTCGAGCACGGCATGTCTCTCAAGGACTGCAGCGCGTTTAATGTGCAGTTCAATCGCGGAAGGCCGGTCTTCATAGACACGCTCTCTTTCGAGCGGTTCGTCGAAGGGCGGCCGTGGGCCGCGTACCGGCAGTTCTGCCAGCATTTCCTCGCCCCGCTGGCCCTGGCCCGGTACCGGGACATCCGGCTCGTTCAGCTGTTCAGGGTATATCTCGACGGCATCCCGCTCGATCTTGCCAGTGAGCTTCTCCCCCTGCGAACCAGGTTTTCTCCCTCATTGCTCATGCATATTCATATGCACGCGCGTTTCCAGAGTCGATACGGATCCCGAACCGAGAAACCTTCCGGGCGGGGAACGGTCGGTTTCAAGGCACAGATGGGTCTTGTCGAAAGCCTCGAGTCGGCGGTGGCTGGCGCGACGTGGAAGGCATCGGGCACCGAATGGGTCGAATACTACGAAGACACCAATTATTCCCGGCCGGGACTCGACGACAAGGAGAGGCTGGTCGCAGAGTATATTGATGCGATCGGTCCCGGGGTCGTCTGGGATCTCGGCGCGAACACGGGGCGTTTCAGCCGCATCGCATCGGACAGGGGACACGGGGTCATCTCGTTCGATATCGATGCCGCAGCGGTCGAGAAGAACTATCTCGAACTCGCATCGGACGGGGACGGCGATATCCTTCCGCTCGTGCTCGACCTTGCCAATCCCACGTCGGGAATGGGGTGGGCGGGGGAGGAGCGCAAGTCGCTGGAGGAGAGGGGGCCGGCCGAGATCGTGATGGCGCTCGCCCTGATCCATCATCTGGCGATATCGGACAACCTCCCCTTCGACGTCATCGCCGGGTTCTTCAGCCGCATATGCCGTCATCTGATAGTCGAGTATATCCCGAAAGAGGATTCGCAGGTGAGAAGACTGCTCGTCTGCCGCGAGGACATATTCGGTTCATACACTCGGGAAGAGTTCGAGAAGGCTTTTCGACGGTTCTTCAGGATCGAACGGGCCGAACGGATCACCGATTCGGAGAGGGTTCTCTATCTGATGCGCCGGAACGGAGAGATGCAATGAAAGAAAGGCACGGTGCGGCCCGAAGCCTGCAGGTCCAGTTCGTCCTCGCCGTGTTCTGCGTCTATCTCTATATACTGATGGAATGGCTCTTCTTCGTCACAAAGCCGTCGTTCCTGTCGGGTTCAGGGCGGTTCGATCAGGTGATAGTGTTGTTCGCAACGCCGCTCCTGCTCGCGGCCTCCGCAGCGGGGCTCCTGCTCGTCGTCCGGCTGCCCGCGCTCGCATGCAGACGGGATCTGCCGAGGGCAGCATCCTCGGCGGCCGGACTCGCGATCCCAGCGGTCATACTTGCCCTCGCGCTCTTTCTGCTGGTAGACAATTTCACCTATACGATATTTCGCTTCGGCGTCAAGACGTTCATCGGATGGAAAAGTCTGGTCTACGGCGCGCTCGTGCTGGTGCTGGCGGCGTTCTCCTATACATATCTGCAGGATATCGAGCGAAAACTCCTGAAGTCCGGACGGAGCGGGATCCTTCTGTTCGTTGCGATCGGGCTGCTGCTGGTATCCGTCGTCTTCGCTTTGGTCGGCTACAGCCGTTCGGGGTCGTTCGACATGGCTCTGAGCGGGGCCGTGGAGTCCGCGGCCAAAAGGCCGAACATCCTGATCATCGCGGGCGATGGATTGAACGCCGACCATATGTCGGCGTACGGCTACCGTCGAGACACGACTCCTTTCATCCGGGAGCTGGCCGAGAGAGGCCTGCTGTGCGAGAACTGCTTCACCAACGCGAGTTCGAGCGGAGGTTCGATTGCATCGATGATGACGGGCAGACTGCCGACGCAGACGAGATGCGTCTATCCTCCCGACATTCTCAGGGGAGCGGATTCCTACCGGCACCTGCCGGGAATCCTAAAAACGCTCGGCTACCGAAACTACGACAAGAGTGTCAGGCACTTCGGCGATCCCTATGACCTGAATATGCGACGATCGTTCGACAGGGCGAATGACAAGGAATACACCATGCTGGACGAATCCTGGTCCGATCGTCTGATATCCCTGTTCGGCCAGCAGGTCGAGTACTTCATGGAGAAGCTCTACGAGCGTATCGGCGAGCGTCTTCTGCACGCTTTCAGGGTGCGCGCGATTGATGATGCGTACTCGCGGGTCGCGGCTGCGGACGAGGAAGGGATCGGAAGGCCGGGGCCGCCGGGAGGAAGGCCGCCCGGGAGAGGAGAGAGGAAGGCCGCTCCAAAGGTCATGAAGACGGTATACTCGTTCGTGCGTGAATCAAGCGCTCCCTTCTTCGTCCATCTCCACCTTCTCGGCACGCACGGACCGAAATTCCGCATAACGCCGAATAATGTGTTTTCCGCGGGGCAGAGAGAACACGCGAACTGGATGGATGATTTCTACGACGACGCGATCCTCGCGTTCGACAACGAAGTGCGGAATATAGTCGGCAGGCTGGAGAAGACGGAAAACCCTGACAACACGCTGATCGTAATCTGCACCGATCACGGTCAGAAGTGGTCGGTGGACAAGCGGCTGCCGCTGATCTTCGTGTTTCCCGAAGGACCCCGCGGAAAGCGGATTGCCGCCAATGTCCAGAATCTCGATATCGCGCCTACCATCCTCGACTATCTGGGGATCGAGAAACCGGCCTGGATGGAAGGCGCCTCTCTTCTGTCCGGGAAGATCGACCCGATGCGTCCGATATTCACCGTGCAACACAATGTCAAGGGGCAGGGACGAATCAAGGGGCAACTGCGGCTCGAACACGCGCAGCCCAAGCCGCCGTTCTATTCGATGGGAACGCTCGGCGTGCTCTTGTGCGACAGGCTGTACCGGCTCAGGCTCGATGAGAGCCTGCTGATCGTATCGCAGATCAGGGGCCATACGTTGCCATGCGCAGATCGCGAGATGCTCGATCAGGCCTCTGCCGAGCGGCTGCTGATAGAACATCTCGAGGAAAACGGCTACGATACCCGATCTATCAGGCAGCCTCTGTCCGTCTGTTACCCTGATTCCGGGCTGGCGCCAGCGCCCCGTTGATCATGTAACGACTCTTCGCGACTGACCGGGGAGCAGAGGGTATCTTGACCTCGTGGAGGCCGGTATGGTATAATTATCGGGTTAAGCGGTTCGTGCGGCTCGATACAGGGTCATCTCGTACTGGTGCTGAACATCATCCGTTCGCATCGACCGGTGCGCGGAGGCATCGATGATGAGGATCCGTATCGGACGCGCGTTTTCTGTATCCGGCCTCGT
>JAQVGR010000031.1 GCA_028696635.1 Candidatus Krumholzibacteriia bacterium
CGGTTCTGGAAGATGTCGTATAGTTCGTTGACCGCGGTGTGGGGGGTCGGATCCGCGCTCTTCCAGTGATCGGCCAGCATCCGTTCCTGCTCGCCGATGCTCAGCCGGCGGAACCGTTCGAACTCGGCGTCGCCGAACAGGATGCGGGCCTCGACGAGAACGTCGCGGCGGGGTTTCTGCCAGTTCATCAGCTCCCAGGCGACGCTGAACTCCTTCCCCGCCGATGCGACGAGGCCGCCCTGCTCGAGCAGCCCGACGCCGAGCCGGTAGTTCCCCGCCGGCAGGGGGTTCACGTCGAACGACGAGACGACGAGCACCCGTCCGTTTCTGACCGGTGTCCGGCCGGACCGGGAGCCGACGATCTCGCCCTTCTGATCGATGATGGAGATCTGCACGTCGAACGAATCGGGCGCGTGCTCGCCCGGAACGTACGCGCTGGCGAAGAAGGACAGCGTGTCGTTCTTGAGTCCGTATATCTGCATCGGGTTCGGGACAAACCGGCCCCCCGCCTCGCGGGACCATACGAGCACCGGATCGCCGAGAGCGACGCGATCCGCGGGGAAGCCCGTCACCTCGAGAGCCATCCCCTCGATGCGGGAAAAGAGGTGCCGATTCCGCAGAATACCCATCAGCGTCTTCTTGCGGCTCATCAGGTCGTCCACCTGCACGGTCAGCTCATAGCTCCCCGGGGCGACCGTGCTCGAATCGGAGAAGTGGATGAATCCGGACAGATCGGTGACGACGGGGCGGGAATCCCGCGAATCCCTGATGACGATCCCCCGTTCGTGGATCGTGCTGTCGCCCCGCGCGAACCGCAGGGTCACCTGGACGGCCGCCCGCCAGGCGCCGTTCTCCTCGGCGTACCGGATCTCCTTCGAGGGGATCGCCACCTGGATGAGCTCGAGGACCCGGCCGCCCGGAAGCGGGATCGACGCCGTGTCGAGGAAGAACTCGAAGTCCCCCTCCCCCCTGGCGACCTGCCCCGCTGCCTGCGGCGGACAGATCAACAGGACGGCCGCGGCCAGGGTCGACAGGACGCTCGCCCGTTTCATCGCAGGTCGGATCATCGGATCCGGACGCCTCCCGCCGGCCTAATAGCTGAAATTGAGGGTTACCCGATGCGCCTGTCCGAGGTAGCCGAGGTCCTCCCAGGCGTAATCGAATCCCAGGTCCGAGGTCTGGCTCGTATCGACGCGGAATCCCACGCCCCATGCCAGTCCCTGCGAATCGTAATCGATGTTGTACCCGCTGCGCAGGAAGAAGAACCGGTTGAACTCGTACTCGAGCCCGACGTTCATCCGCTCCTTGTTGTCCGACGGGTGTGAGAACTCCCCCGCCGCGAGCACCGCGTGGGCGCCGCGCCGGTAGGCGTCGAGGCTCAGCCCGACCTTGAACAGCGTCGGCAGCTTCGAGGAGCGGTCGTCGAAGTTGACCTCCGACCCGAGGCTCTGGATCATCATGCCCAGCTTCATCCCCTGGATGCCGATGCGGTACAGGAGGCCGAAATCGAACGCCATCGTCTCGACGCTCTTGTCGGCGAGGCCCATGTGGATGAAGTGGGCCGTCACGCCCGCCGAGAAGCGGTCGGTGAACCACGTCGCGTAGGAGAGTCCGAACGACATGTCGCCGGCGTCGAAGTACCGGTTCGTGCCCTCGGGCATGTAGATGGTACGCTCGAGCTGCGGATCCATCGTCTGTGCCCTCGCGCTGATGCCGAAGGTCCCCGGGATGTACGGCGTGTTGAACGTCGCGCCGGCGAAGTAGACGTCGATGTCTGCCGGCCACACGACCGTGTTGAGGGTCACCTCGGTCCGCTGCGTCTCGACCATGCCGGCGGGATTCCAGTAGATGGCCGTTGCGTCGTTCGCGACGGCCGTGAACGCACTGCCCATCCCGGCGGCCCGCGCCGAGACGCCGACCTTGAGGAACTGGGCCGAGTACGTCCCGACCTTCTCGAACGGCTTGGTCCCGCCGGCGGCGATGCCGGGAAGCAGCATCACCGCGACCAACCCGAGAAACACCTTGCGAAGCATCACCTGACCTCCTCGAATGAATCTCTCCATCATCTATCGTATCACCACGAACTTGCCGATCGTCCGCTCGAAGCCGTCGTCTTCGGGCTCGACGGAGAACAGGTAGATGCCGCTCGTGATGTCCTGTCCGTTCCTCGATACGAGATCCCACATCACAGTCCCGTGGCCGTCCGTGCCGTCGAAGGCAATCACCTCCACGAGATCGCCGGAGATCGTGTACACCCTGATCGTGGCGCGGCATTCCGGAAGGTTGCGGAACTCGACCTTGATCCCGGTCGGATCGTCCATGTTCGGCTCGAGCCGCCACGGCGCCATCGATGCGGCGGTCGCGGGGTTGGGCACCACGTACACCCGGTCGTCGGAGAACCCCTCGGCCTCCTGGGAATCGGAGAGCGGGACCGTGTACTGGAAGTTCGATGACGGGTCCCCGTACTTGTTCGGCTTGATCGGCACGCCCCCCGAGATCAGGTGGTCGTACGCGGTCACGCTGTAGAAGTAATGCATCCCGTTATGCACGTCGTAATCGATGAACTTGTAATACTGCAGCCCGCCCTCGAACCCGAGGCTGTAGCGGGCCAGCGCCTCGAGCGTATCGCATTCGAGATCGCTCAGGCCGGCGGGGCAGGGCACCGAGTCGAGCGGGAAGTACCACAGGTTCTCCTCGAAGTAGGCGAGGATCTCGTCCTTGTTGCCCAGGTTTATCAGCGGCTCGTACTGCCAGCCGCTCCGTCCCTCCGAATCCTGCTGCGAGGCGGGATACTTGAAGCCGATGTCGGGTGCGACGTTGTTGACGAGGTCGCGCTCCTCGAGCAGCTGCCAGAGCTCGCGGCTGGGGCCGCTGAGGACCGACGTGCCGAGCGGGCGCCCCCATCCGTCGGCGCGCCATATCCGGTACCCCTCGAAATCGAGCTCGAGGGTCGACACGTCGGGAGTCACCTCGCTGAAGTTGTCCCAGAGGATCGTGATCCTGTGATCGCCGGGGAGGATCCGCATGTTCGGCGGCGGGGGGGCGGAGCCGACGAGCCAGTTGACCTGCGTCTCCTTTCCGCCGACGCCGGTCTGGTAGTCCTCGAAGGTCGCGTCGCCCTTCGAGCACCGCGTGTCATTCCACAGCTCGAGCTCTTCGAAACAGTCGTTGTTGACCCAGAGGATCTCGCCCCTGGCCGCGGCGAGGAGCTCGAGGTCGATGTCGCAGGAGTCGGGGTCGACGCCGTTGACCGGGCCGGGCAGCGGAGTCTCGCGCCCGAGAATGCCGGTCTGCGGGTTGCCGTCGACGTCGAACCAGTTCCCCTGGTAGGCCATCGTCGCGCTCGCCGCCGACTTGAGCATCCCCTCGAGGCCTTCGCCCGCGACGAACGCGACCTGCAGCACCATCATGCTGTCGGGCAGCAGCTCGCGGAACGGGCCGGTCGCCATCATCATCCGGTAGTCGCGCGGCACTTCAGCGTTGCGGTCCTTCTGGATCTTGCTCATCAGCTCGTAGCGCTGGAAGTCGTTGGTCGGGTCCCCGCCGTTCTCGTACGGCTGGTCGCCGGAAAAGTTCTGGTAGGAGGTCAGGCCGACCTTCTTCGGCGCCATGTCGCCGAGCGGGTCGATATCGTGGCCGAGGAAGATGATCCCGAAGTATCCCGTGCACTGGCCCTCGTCGCCGTCCTTGTCGTAGAAGTAGGCAACGCTCATCCGGACCGGAACCTGGCGCTCGCCCTTCTGTGCGCACCGGATCCCCTCCCAGAGGCCGGTGCAGTCGTCCATCCAGTACTGCTCGCGGTCGCGCTGGCCGGCGTCGCCGTCGGCGAAGAACCCCACGTAGATGTCCTCGATGATATTGGTGCCGTAGTTCTTTATCTTGTATTCGATCCCGACGAAATCGTAGAACTGCTCCTCCTCCCACTGGTAGCTCTCCTGGCGGACGAGGAGGTTCAGCGGGGTGTGCTCGGGATAGACCTGCACCGCCGTCGGCTCGTCGTCGGTGAACCAGCAGGTGAACATCTGCTTGCCGATGGCGGCGAAATCCTCGTCGATCTTCCCGTCGCCGTCGTCGTCCACGCCGTTATGCCAGTCCTCGTCGACGAGGCCGTCCTTGTCGTCGTCGGGAGGGCTCGGGAGACGGGAGCCTCCCTGGATCCCTTCGAACGCACGGTAGATCTTCTGCTCGGGGGCCTCGAGGCCGCCGGGCCGGAATTCGATCTGGTAGGCGGAGGTCGAGACGACGGGGATGCCCCCCTTCTTGGCGCCGAACCAGAGCCCCGCGATAAACAGGTACTCAGTCCCGCTGTTGGCGTGCCACTGCGCCGACGGGTACTCGGCGGTCGGCCAGTTCGAGGCCGGATACGAGCCGAAGCATCCCCAGTTGCAGACGTGCATCTGCAGGTTGCCCACGTTGTGCACGCCCGTTCCGTCGAACACCCATATCTGCTCGAGCTGCTTGAGCTTCTCGTTCCACTCCCCGTCGTCCTTCCGTGCGGACGCCGGGGCGTGCAGCAGGAAGCTCAGCAGCGCCGCCATCGCGATCACCCTGCATCCCGTGCGCATCATGTCAAGGACCTCCAGACCGTTCTTCCCGTTTTCCTAGACCTCGAACCCGAACCCGATCCGCCACTGGCGGCGGGACGCCCATATCGTGGGGTCGTTCACCGGCGTGAAATCGTCGATGCCGTCCTCGTCGAGATCCTGCAGGTAGGCGCCGCCGAAGTTGCCCGTCTCCGTCAGGTACGAGCCGCCGTCCATCCGCGCGTTGACCATCCCGGGCCATGCGCCCGGCGCCACGCCGTACGGCAGGAGCACGTCGTCGTCGAGCAGGTTCCTGCCCTCGAAGAAGAGCGTGAGCTCCTGTCCGTAGATATTGAACTTCTTGCGTCCCTGCATGTTGATCACATGCGTATGATCGAGCCGCCGGGAGTTTTCCCAGAGCGGATCCTGGCGGCGTGCGAACCGGTCGATCGGCGTCCAGGGAAGGCCGCTGCCGAACGAATACACGACCGTGGCGCCCCAGTTGTTCTCGTCCTGCAGACGAACCGTGACGTTCAGGGTGTGGCGCTGATCCCAGTCAAGGGGCATCTCCTGGGTCGGCAGGTGGGAGAGCCCCTCGGCGGTCACGCCGAACTCCGCGTCGGACGCCACGCCGTCCGCGAACGAGTAGGTGTAGGAGATCTCGCCGCCGATGTAATGCGACAGCCGCTTGCTGATGGCGAGCTCGACGCCCCGCGAGCTCGCGTAGGTCCGGTTGATGTACCGGTACCCCTGGATCCCCAGATCCTCGTCGGTCACGCGGGTCGAGGAGATCAGGCCGTAGATATCCTTGTTGAACACGACGAAGTTCGCCGCGACCGTCTCGGTGAACTGGTGGGAAACCCCCGCCTGGTACGAGACGGTGAGCTCCTCGTCGAGGTCGGGGTTGCCGAGGACGCCGCTCCCTGCAACCAGGTCCTGCGTGCGGAACAGGTAGGTCCTGCTCGGCCACTGCGTGAACCGCCCGTAGTGGAAGTGGAACTTGTCCTTGTCGGTGATCGGGAAGGCGAACCCGAGCCGCGGGCTGATCTGGAACTTGTACTTCTCCACGGTCGGATCGATCTCCGAGCTGCTGATCCTGATCTCCGTGTTGTTCCCCGGCGAGAAGAAATCGAACCGGAGGCCGCCGTTGACCACCATCCCCTGGTACTCCCACTTGTCCTGCACGTAGTAGGAGGCCTCGGGGTTGAAGTTCTGGAACTGGTTGGCGCTGCGCCCCTGCATGTAGGAGCCGTCCTCGAGCAGCCGCACGTTCCCCGGGTAGTTGATCGAGTTCTCGTCGAGCTCGTTGTATATCAGCTGGATGCCGGTCTTGAACCGGTGCCCGTTCCACTGCTGCGAGGTGAGGTCCGCCTTGACCGTGTAGATGACGCTCTGGCGGTCCTGGTAGTACGGCGCGTCGTAGCAGTCGACGAAATACGGGTAGTCGGGATCGGTGTACCAGACGGTGTTGCTCACCCCGCTGAACTGATAGTTGCCCGCGGGCAGGATCACCGGCTGGCCGGCGGAGAGAAACTCGACCGGATCCTTGAGCTCGCCGGTCACCGGATCGAGGACCGAGGTGAACCGGTCGAACTGCGACCGGCTGATATTGATCGTGTAGAGCAGGTTGTCGTTGACGTTGTGGTTGAGCGCGAACTTGATGTTGAAGTTGTCGTCGTTCGTCACGTTCGTGCGCTCCGCCGAATTGAAGGCGACATAGCTCGAATCGTCGCGGAAATAGCTGAACTTCGAGTCCGGGTTCTGGTACCCCTCGAAGAGCAGCTTGTTTTCGTACCGCGCGACCTGTCCCTCCTCGTTGATGATCGCCTCGTCCCAGATGATCTCGACTTCCTCGCCGTAGATGTTCTCCACGAGGCGCGCGTAGAAGTGATCGTACCGTACGATGAACGCCCCGGCTTCGGGGTTGTTCGGATCGCGCACCTTGGAATACAGCGTGATCGGGTAGAGCACGCCGCGGCGCTGTTCGAGCGACCCCGGGTAGAGCGGTACGCGCGGGACTTCCTTCTCGATCCAGGGGCCGTGGTAGACCGACACGTACGGGCCGAACGAGCGCGCGTCGTCGGCGAGGCTCTCGCGGCTCGGCCGCAGGGTGGTGAAGCGGTAGATCTTCTGGGCGTACCCCTCGATGTTCCAGTTGTGCGAGTACCCCTGGGAGCGGGCGTGCGAGAAGATCGCCTCGCCGACCAGCTTCATCCCCGGCTTGACCTGCCAGGCGAGCTTGCCCTGCATGTTGTACGACTCGGACTGGCGCTGCGAGAAGCTCGCGAAGTCGTCGAGCCACGTTCCCTCGAGGTGGTCGTCGCGGGACCAGATGGCCCAGTTGTCGCCGTCGGCCGATGTGAACTCGCCCGAGACGTAGAAGGTGAGGTTTCGGATCGGCGTCGGACCGCCGAATCCCAGGCTGAACCGGTCGTAGTTCGTGTAGGTCTTGTCCTTGCGGCCGAAATCGTCCGTCATGTACCTGACCTGGCCCTCGAAGGTGCGCCCGCCCTCCCGGGTGCTGACGTTGACGATGGCCGACTGCGCGTTGCCGTACTCGGCGTCCATCCCGCCCGTGATGACCTGGCTGTCGTCGGTGCCGAGCATCCCGACCGAGATCATGCCGCCGCCGAGCGGATCGTCGACCGGGACGCCGTCGATCTGGAACTGCACCTCGCCCGAGCGCCCGCCCCGGACATGCAGGTCGTCGCCGGTCTTCACGATTCCGCCCTTGAGCGCGATCGCCTCGACGACGTCGTCGACGGGGAGCTCCTCGAGCTCGTCCTTCGAGACCGAATGCGACACATCGGAGCTCTTGACGTCGATCTGCACCTGCTCCGCCTCGACGACGATCTCCTGCGTCGTCCCGACGATCCCTTCCTCGAGCGCGAAATCGACCTTGGCGGTCTGCCCCGAGTCGACCCTGATCCCGCTCTTCTCCTGCGGCTTGTACCCCATCATCATGACCTTGACGGTATAGGTCCCCGTGGGAACGCCGACTATCTGGAAGGAGCCGTCGGTGAGGGTCATGCCTCCCATCTTGGTGGCTGCGCCGTCGACGAGAAGCACGACGTTGGCGTAGGGAAGCGGACTCCCCGTCTTCGCCTCCGTGACCCGTCCCGCGACGCGCCCGGTCTGCGCCATGGCGGCGTGGGCGAAGGACAGGACGATCAGCAGGCTCAGAACGGATGCGAGCAGTCTGGAGCGAGAGCGGGCGTTCATTCGAATCTCCTTGTCCTTGACTGAGGCATCTGCATCAATGTGTCATGACTCAAGACATATCCCGGCTCACACCGGCGGTATCCCGGGGCACAGGAAAGAGATGTGGGTCTCTGGACTCTCCTTAATTCCTCACGGTTAATATACTTATTCACCCGCGGACTGTCAAACATTTTGCCCCGCACCGCCGGAGGGGGATCCGGGCGGCTTCCCCGCCTCGCCGGAACCGCCCCGGAGATCTCGTAAGGTGCTTTTCCTGATGCGGTTCGCACGGTCGAAGCACAGGGAAGGGTCGCCGCGCGCAGCGGCTCCGGGAACCCGTCACGCATGACACGACTCCTTCCGGTCGGTACGCTGTCGGGGTTTCCCTCGAGGTGGGCTCGGGAAGCATCAGGCGGGGTCTCCGGTGCAGCCCTGCGGAGTGAGCGATTACAATATAACAACCGGCCGGCGGCCGGTCAACCCCGCGAGCGGGGCTGATCGCCGGCGTCTCCCCCCGCGCGGGCCTCGACCATCTCCTTGATCTTCATCAGGCGCGTCTGCGTGCTCCGCTCGTTCTCGCTGAGCTTGCTCTCGATGGAACGGATCTGCGCGGTGAGGTCGGGGATGAGGACGTACTCGAGCGCGTTGACCCTCCGCCTCGTCTTCTCGAGCTCCTCGGCCATCTTGTAGAGGGCGTTCTCCGAGGCGGCCATATCGAGCAGCTCCTGGAACCGGTCGCGGAGCGTCTCGAACGCGATGTCGAGCTCGGGGGAGGTCGACGAGAGGCGGTACGACGGACCGCCGCCGGGGATGACGAAACGGAACCACGGGATCTGCACGTTCATCTCGCTGCGCACCTCGGTCTCGAGCGTTCCGGCCATCGTCGTCAGCGCGAGGGCGTCCTCGAGCGACCTGCGGCCCGTCATCGCCCGGCCCGACAGGTAATGCATGGAGATCTCCATGAAGACCGACTCGATCTCGCGCCGCATCTCGGCGGTCCGGCGGGTCAGCGCGATGAAGTTCTGCATGAGCTTCTCCTGCTTGTTCTTCAGGAGCTTGTGCCCGCGCCGCGCCAGCTCGAGCCGCTGCCGCAGGCGGATAAGCATCATGCGGTTCGGATTGACCTTGCGCTTCATGCCGTTTCGGCCCCTCCGGCCCCGTGCTCCCCCTTCGGCAGGTACTTCTCGATCATGTCGTCCTTGATCCGCTTGATCTCCGGGCGCGGGATCAGCGCGAGCAGCTCCCATCCGAGCGAGAGCGTCCGCTCTATCGCGCGGTTCTCGTCGAGCGCCTGCCTGACGAACCGGTCCTCGAACCGCTCGCCGAACTTCATGAACGCCCTGTCCGCGTCGGTCAGCGCGGCCTCCCCGAGCACCACGGCGAGCTCCTCGACCTCCTTGCTTCTCGCGTACGACGAGAAGAGCTGGTTGGCCAGCTGCGGATGGTCCTCGCGCGTGCGCCCCTTCCCGATCCCCTTGTCGCGAAGCCGGGAGAGGCTCGGCAGGACGTTGATCGGCGGGTAGATCCCCTTGCGGTGCAGGACTCGGTCGAGGATGATCTGCCCCTCGGTTATGTATCCGGTCAGGTCCGGTATCGGGTGCGTCTTATCGTCGTCGGGCATCGAGAGCACGGGGATCTGGGTGATCGATCCCTCGAGGACCTCCCCCTCCTTCTCCCCCTTGAGCAGGCCGGCGCGCTCGTAGATCGTCGCCAGGTCCGTGTAGAGATACCCCGGGTACCCGCGCCTGCCGGGGATCTCCTTGCGGGCGACGGAGACCTCTCGGAGCGCCTCGCAGTAGTTGGTCATGTCGGTGAGGATCACCAGCACGTGCATCCCCCGCTCGAAGGCGAGGTACTCCGCCGCCGTCAGGGCGGTCCGCGGCGTAGCGATCCGCTCGATCGTCGGGTCGTTGGCGAGGTTGATGAAGAGCACGACGCGCTCCATCGCGCCGGTCTCCTGGAAATCGCGTATGAAGTAGTTTGCCTCCTCGAAGGTGATCCCCATCGCGGCGAAGACGATCGCGAAGGCCGCCTCGCGGCCTGGCACCGTCGCCTGCCGCGCGATCTGCGCGGCGAGCTCGCTGTGCGGCAGCCCGAACCCCGAGAAGATCGGCAGCTTCTGCCCGCGCACGAGGGTGTTGAGACCGTCGATGGCTGAGATGCCGGTCTGGATGAAGTCGTTGGGGTTGTCACGGGTGAACGGGTTGATGGGGGCGCCGCCGACCTCGAGCTCCTGCTCCGCGAACACCTGGCCGCCGCCGTCGATAGGCTCACCGAGCCCGTTGAGCACCCGGCCGAGCATCGTCGAAGACACGCCGAGGGTGATGACCTCTCCCT
>JAQVGR010000032.1 GCA_028696635.1 Candidatus Krumholzibacteriia bacterium
AGCACTTCTCCCCAGGCCCGTTCGAACACTTCCCTCGGAACCACCAGGTTCCAATCCGAAACGAATCGACCGGGTTTGCGCTTTGAGCGGTTCATGTAATGAGGCTGCTTTGGGCGCATGCCGTGGAGCACGCCTAGATGCCGGTCTTCGACCATCAAGGATCCGCGGTGCTGATCGAGAAAAAACCCTACCTTCGCCCCGGTGGTCGCGTTTCCGAGCAGGCGTGTATAGGCTATCACCTTTTCGAGGTCGAAGAATTCAACGGATTCCAGTGAGCGCCATATTTCCTCCCAGCTTCCCGAGAGGTCCGGACGGTCCAGCATATCGACCAGGGTCCGTTCTAGGCTCGTGACACTTAACTCCTGGCCGGATCGCTCCGCGGACGAAACACCGAAATTTTCTTTTCCAAGACGGAGAAGTGCTTGACGAAACTTCGTTCCCCGGAAGCTGTGCCCACGGAATGTCAAAGGTCCGAGGGGGCGGGATGCCGAGTAGATGAGGCGGGTATGAACCGAGTACGCCTTTCCATGGAAGTCGAGCGCGGTGTGGTGCGACAGAACCGCATCCGGTGTCAACTTCGAGGCTACGAGGAAAGGATCGACCGGGTAGGAATCGGTGTTGGCTCCCGGAGGGATAACGACATACAATCCTCGTCGCACCTGGGCAAGCCGACCGGTCTTGCGGTGGTAGGCCAGAAGCGCCTCCTGTGCTCGTCCACCGACCTCACCCAGAGAAGATAAATAGCCGGCCAACTCTTTTACGGTAAAAACCGGGTGGTTTCGGAAAAATGCATCGTGTTTCATCGTTAGTGCCCTTGACTTTGTTTCAAGATACCCATAACAATGCTATGGGTTACTATAAAGAATGTCAAGTGCAAACCTGCATCCAGCCCGATTAACTTGACACGTTCACGCATAACCCATCTAATTTTATGGGTTTCGCGTATATGTCATGAACCCAACAATTGTGGTAAATTCGGAAATCCTCATTTCGGTTAACGCAATTCTGGTTTCATGGGACATTACAAAAACTGAGAACGTTCCGAAGAGGGTAACGAACGGGGAACCAGATCTTTACAGGCAACCTCATGCACGGTATCATGTGCGCACCGGATGGTGTTATGTCGGCGGTCCGTCGAGCCGGCCAGTGGACATTCCGGGGCGCAGCATGAAAAGTGTTTTCAGACCTGTCTTTACCATCACGAACAGCATCGCCGCCGGACTGACCCTCATCGAGCGGGCCCGCGGATTCCTCGAGGCCGCGACGCTGTCGGAAGACTGGGTGCGCGAGATGGGGCGCCGGGCCCTGATACTGGAAGCGCACCACACCACCCACATCGAAGGCACGCACCTCACGCTGGAGCAGGCAGAGAGGCTTCTCGCGGGAAAGCCGGTCCCCGAGGCGGATCCGGATGATGCGCGGGAACTGCTGAATTACCGGAGAGCGTTCGAGTTCGTGTCCGGGTATCTCGAGGACGGGAGCCCCGTGAGCGAGAAATTGATCCTCGAGATCCACGGGCGTCTCGTCGAGGGAGTGCGGGGAGGGGACGCGTCGCCGGGGAGATATAGGTCCGGACAGAACTGCGTCGTCAACTCGGCGACCGGGGAGATTGTCTATATGCCTCCTCCGGCTCGCGATGTCCCGGTCCTTATGGCGGGGTTGATCGACTGGATCAACGCTGAGCAGCAGATTCATCCCGTAATGGTGAGCGGCATATCCCAGTACCGGTTCGTGCATATCCATCACTTCATGGACGGTAACGGCCGGACCTCGCGACTGCTCTCCACCCTGTGTCTCTATCGCGCCGGATACGATTTCAAGCGACTGTTCACGATAAGCGAGTATTACGACCGGGACAGGACCGCCTTCTATCGCGCCATCCAGAGCGTCGAGAAGAACGATGGGGATATGACGGCCTGGCTGGAATATTTTATCGAGGGTCTGACGACGCAGCTTGCCGAGGTCGGGGAGCGCGGCGAGCAGGCGATCCGGCGCGATGTCCTGGCCAGGGAGCACGGAATCTCGGATCGGCAGGCCCGGGCCCTCGGGCATATTCTCGAGCACGGCGGCCTGACCATCCAGGATTACGAGCGGTTGTGTCCCGATATCAACCGGCGGACCCTGCAGCGCGACCTCAAGATGATGCTTGATATGGGATTGCTCGTTTCTGAGGGCGCCACCAACAGGCTGGTATACCGGCTGAAAAAGCCCCTCTAGACGAGCGACCAACTAGCGACAACCTTGCGACACGGCTTGCGACAGGCTGGCGACGCGACTTGCGACGGTGGCCGGGCAACGAGGCATCCGGCTGTTGACCGGAGGATTGCAGGTTCGAGTCCTGCCTCAGGTGCCGGTTTCCGCTCTACCCCGCAAGTCTGTTTCACTTCGCTCTTCCCGGCGGCATCGAGCAGAACGGGTTCTGTATGGCTTGATGGATCGTTGCGGCGCCTGCTGGAGAGCCTGTAAATATATTGAATGATGTGCTATAATGCGGATGTTAAGGGGTTCCGCGGTAACTACATAACGTACAGGTCGATTTTCCTCCGGGGGTGGCGCATGAGAAAATGCGAATGGCGCCTGTTCGTCTTGAGTTTACCGGCGTTGATCTTTTTATCCGTGCCGGCTTTTGCGTACGAGATCCTCCTCGACATCGACACAGACAACGACCCGGCGACGATCAATATCTCAACCGAAGAGACCAGCGCGGTCGTCAGGATAATCCTCCGGCCGACGACGCCGGGCGAGACGATCGGGTTCGTCGCGTTCGGCATCGGCGGCGAGTGCCTCCCGTGCCCACCAGCGGGAGGTGTGCAGATGTATGGAACGTCGTTCGATCTGCCATTTGAGGGGCCGTGGGTTACGGCACCCGGGTTCGACAGCGAGGCCGCCTACATGACACTTCTGGGCTGTCCGGGCAATCCGGGGTTCCATCTGTTACTGTCGTTCGAGCCGGCGGGTGGAGAGACCATGATCGTGAACGAGCCGATGTTTCTCGCGGAATTCAACGCATGGGTGAGCCCTCCGGTTTCGGAACCCTGCGAGCAGCCGATGCCTGTTCTCATGGCAATGCCGCGCCAGGGAGAGTGGTACAATTACGTGGCGCTCGCCGGAGCTGAGGGGCCCCACGGCGCCGAAGTCAGCAGCTGGGGGAGGATCAAGAGCTTCTATCGCTGATATACCGTCTGCCGCGACGCGATCGCGCATGTTCATGCGTCCACCGGGAGATTCGCGCGGCTGAAGTGTCTCTTCAAGCCGCGGGGAAGGCTCTGTCGCATGGCTGGCCTGCGCGGCCCGGGGTCGGAGGCTTGATCGGCCGGAACTGGAAGCGGGAGGGGCCCGATGCCCCTCCCGCTCGGCTAATACCTCACTGCATATAGCGCTATCTGATGAGGATCAGTTTGCAGCTCTGCGTGAGCTCGCCCGCCTGCATCCGGGCGAAATAGACGCCAGAGGGCATGGCATCGTTCCGGTCGTTGCGGCCGTCCCAGGCGACGAGCCGTCTCCCCGCGTCCTGAACGCCGTCCACGAGCGTCCGGAGCCGCCGCCCCGAGACGTCATAGACGCTCAGCCGGACGCGCGTCTTCGAGGCGAGGGTATAGGCGAGAGTCACCTGCGGATTGAAGGGATTCGGGTATCCTTCCAGCGGAAGGATCGCGAGCGGCGTTTCATCCGCGTCAGTGGTCGGACTGTACGTTCTCAGATCCATCTCGCCCGCCCCGTTGCAGGGAAGGGTGAACCATGGCGAGCGGGGGCTGAAGGGGCTGTCCGTATGGAGGCGCATGCGCCAGTGGTACATCGTCATCTGCGCGAGCCCCGTCACGGCCTCGCTGAGCGCGACGACGCTCCCGAGGCTCGAAGGCGCGCCGGTATCCGCCCAATCGCCGAGAACCGTTCCCGTGCCGTCGAACGCGGTGCCGAACGGCTTCACCTCGTACTCGATGCGCACCGAGCCCCGTCCCATCGGCGTGCGCCCCCTCGCCTTGATCGCGAACTCGTTGTCCGTCCCGGTCATCGCGAGCGGGGCGAGCGGAGACGAGAGGTCGCTTCGCCACTGTTCCGGGGTGCGCGCGAGACCCCGGCTTTCGTTGCCGTAATAGAGGAAGACCCGCCCCTCGTCGGTCTCTCCGGCGTCGTAGTACCTGGCGCCGGCCATGACGTCGCAGAAGCCGTCGCCGTTCACGTCGCCGGCCGAGGCGACGGCGTGGCCGAAGTAACAGAGGTCCTGATTGCCTGAAGCCGTCCAGGTCGCAGACGTCGGGAGTCCCGAGCCGGATCCCTTCCAGACGCCTGCGATGCCTATGCCGTCTCCCGCCGGGCCGTCATAGTAGCCGGTGCCGACAATGACGTCGCTGTAGCCGTCGCCGTTGACGTCGCCGGCGGACGCCACCGAGTACCCCCAGTAGGCGTAATCCTCCGGTAGGACCGTGACCCAGTCGGCGTTGGCGGGATCGCCCGTCGACGGTTTCGCCGCCTGTCCGTGCCAGAGGAAGGCCGCGCCGCCGCCTTCGTTGGGATTGGCGAATCGATAGGCGCCGATGAGGACGTCGCTGTATCCGTCGCCGTTCACGTCCCCCGCATAGGCGACCGAGTTGCCCATGCGAGCGGAGGTCTGGTTGCTCTCGGCGTACCACCATGGAGTATCCTGCGGCCCGTCCGGCGAGCCGGTGTAGACGAAGGCGGCCCCTTCGAGACTCTCGCCGTTGGCATACCGCGACGCGCCGACGAGGACGTCGCTGTATCCGTCGCCGTTCATGTCACCGGCCGACGCCACCGACACGCCGTACTCGGCGCTCGCCTGATCGCTGTCGAGGAACCAGTCGGGCGCCGCCGACGGACCCGTCCCCGAGCCGAAGTAGGCGAACACGGCTCCCTCGTCGGTTGTCGGATTGTCGTAGTACGGCGCGCCGACGACGACATCGGCGTAGCCGTCGGCGTTCAGATCCCCGCCGCCGGAGACCGCGAAACCGAGTCGGGCTCCAGCCTGTCCGCCGAATGCGCTCCAGGCGGCGTTCCCGGGATTGCCGTAGGGCGCCCCCCCCGGCTGGCTGAGCCAGATAAAGGCCGCCCCCTCGTCGGTGAAGGTGTTATCGTACCGGTTCGCGCCGATGATGCCGTCCGGGTATCCGTCACCGTTCACGTCCCCGGCGCAGGCTACGGAGCTGCCCAGTACCGCATCGGCCTGGTTCGACTCCGC
Organism: Candidatus Krumholzibacteriia bacterium; assembly: GCA_028696635.1. Classification (GTDB taxonomy): domain Bacteria; phylum Krumholzibacteriota; class Krumholzibacteriia; order Krumholzibacteriales; family Krumholzibacteriaceae; genus JAQVGR01. The sequence continues at coordinate 5,195 of JAQVGR010000032.1, forward strand.
GAACCAGATCGGGACGAGGGCCGGTCCCGAGCGGGAGCCGAGAAAGAGAAAGACGGCTCCCTCGTCGGTCTCGCCGTGGTCGTACCCGGTCGCTCCGATGAGGATGTCGCTGTAGCCGTCTCCGTTCACGTCGCCGACGCACGCGAGGGAGGCGCCGAAATACCCCAGGGCCTGGTTGCTCTCGGTGACCCAGCCGGCCGCATCGCGCGGCCCGTACGAGCCGCCGTGATAGACGAACACGAGACCTTCCGCGTCTTCCGGATGGTCGTAGAACCTGGCGCCGACCATCACGTCGCTGTACCCGTCTCCGTTCACGTCCCCGGCGGTGGCGACCGAGCCCCCGAAGAGCGCGTCCGCCTTGTCGCTCTCCTTCCGCCAGGCATGCGTCGCCTGCACCCCCGAGTAGTAGCCCAGGTGCACCCAGGCGCGTCCCTCCTCAGTCTGTCCGTTCGTGTATCGCTGCGCGCCGACGATGATGTCGCTGTAGCCGTCGCCGTTCGCGTCCCCCACCGTGGCGACCGAGGCTCCGTACTCGGCTCCCCCCTGATCGCCGTCGAGGATGAGGGCGGGGGTCGTCGAGAGGCCGGTGCCGGAGCCGTGATACACGAGCACCCTCCCGCCGTCCACCACGCCGCCGTCGTAGTAGGGCGCGCCGACGAGCACGTCGCTATAGCCGTCTCCGTTCACGTCGCCGGCCGTCGAGACGGCGAAGGCGAACCAGGAGTCGACGCCGTCGTCCTGGACGGACCAGGCGTGGCCGGCGCCGAGACCCGCCGCCGAGCCGTGGTACACGCGGGCATACCCGGGATTGTTGGTTACCCATGGATCCGGAAAGCTTCCCACGATCACGTCGCTGTACCCGTCGCCGTTCACGTCGCCGGCCGTCGAGACGCAGTAGGCGAAATTATCCAGCCACAAGTCGCCGTGGTCGCTCCATGCGGCCGTGGCCGCGAGCCCGCTTGCCGAGCCGTGATAGACGTAGGCTATGCCTTCTACGCCCTCGCTCTCGTTCCAGAGAGGCGCGCCGACGATGACGTCGTCGTAGCCGTCGCCGTTCACGTCGCCGGCGGTGGAAACGGAATACCCGAGGTGCATGTTCCCCTGCGTGCCTTCCTTGTCCCAGGCGTGAACGGTCGGAATCCCCGCGGCCGAGCCATGGTAGACGTAGACGCGGCCGTGGTTGTCCGTCGTTCCGTACCAGCGCGCGCCGACGATCACGTCGTCGTATCCGTCGCCGTTCACGTCTCCCGCCGTGGAGACCGACCAGCCGTACTCGGCCTGATACTGGTTGCTCTCGATGTGGCGCGCCGCGGTCGTCGAGAGACCCGAGGCCGAACCGTGGTAGATCCTCATGCAGCCCTCGTAGTACGAGCCGCCGTCGAAGAAGGGAGTCCCTATGATGACGTCGCTGTAGCCGTCGCCGTTCACGTCGCCGGCAGTCGACACGCAGTGACCGAATCCTGACAGGGGGATATTCATCTCGAGCGTGGTGCTCGGTACGGTCACGATCGGATCAACAACGATTGGATAACGGGCGCCGCTGTCGTCGATGAGGAGCCGTATCGATCCATCGGCAAGGATCATGCTGCAGGGGAGCTCCCGCTCGGCCGCATCCCGGGCGAGGAGCGAGCCGTAGCGTAGTATGCACGCATCGTGCTCGTCCATGAAGTCGATGGCGCTCCCGTCGGCGCTCGACCGGGGCGTCAGGTTGCAGGAAACCGCGCCCTCGATGCAGAGAAATCCCCCGCCGGGAGGAGCCGCTTCGATCGTGAACCCCTACTCGATGCCGTCGGCGCTGTTGGCGTACCATTCCGTCAATCCGGATCGACGGTATTCGATCCGTTCGACGCCGGCGATCCGCTCCCCGGCGGGGAGCGCTCGAAGCGCCTCTTCCCGGCCGAAAGCCGCCGTCCGCCAGCGCCAGGTCCACAGGGGCTGCGCCTGATCGCGGGGCACGATCTCGATCGTCTCATCGCGGAAGTAGGTCCGCAGGTTGTGCGCGCGGTTGGGCGCCTGAAGCCCGGCCGCGCTCTCCGAGACGTCGTACTCGGCCTTTTCGAGGTTCCGGGCGACCTCCGCCAGCCAGTCTTCGCTCACTCCGACGGGGAGGTTCGTCGCCGCGGATGCGGGGTCGGCCCCCGTTTCCGCAGCAAACGCCTGTGCCGCCGATTCGGGCTCTCTCCCGAATCGGGCGATACCGGCCGCCGCGAGAACGAGGCAGCAGACCCCGATGAAGTAGATCGCATCGCGATGGAAATCATGACGCCCTCGAATGGTTCCGGACATCGCCATTCTCCCTTCGCTGAGGCACTGTATTTTGGGGATTCAGTGGAATTGACTATAGCACAGGACTCGGATGGCCTCAATCGATTTTTTACCCGGCGCGTATCCCGCTGTCAGCGCGAGACGTATCATCATGAAGGACGACAGCCTCGACTCTTTTATTATGGCTACGCCCGATCCGAGCACCGAGTTCATGGCCTTCGCCTGCGAGTTCGAGGCGGATACCTTGAACCTGGCCCTACGTATAATGAGATGATCGAGGCGAATCAGAACATTCCGAAGAAAGTTGCGAGCGTGGAGCCGATTCTCAAAACAGCCCGCCGTCCCAAATCTGCCTGCAGAAGCTGCGCCAGGGCAGGATCTCGATCCCGTCCTCGGTCGAGCGCGCTTTGTCCACACGAGACACGACGACCCTCCGCTTCACGGTGTCCTCCTCGGCGAGCGCCCTCAATCCCTTCAGATCGGCAGGACGAATTTCCTTCGTCGACTTGCACTCGATGGCCACGTCCAAGTCTCCGACGATCAGATCGATTTCGAAGCCGGAACTCGTGCGCCAGAAGCTCATGGGATACTCGAGACGCTTGTAGGAGAGATATGCGCGCACCTCATTGATGACGAAGTGCTCGAAAGCCCGACCGAAGCGGTCGGACCCCTCGGTAATGACGTGCGTCTCCGGATGGAGTCGGTTCGCGACGCCGATGTCGAACAGGTAGAACTTGGCGGTTTCAACCAGTCGACGTTTCTTGCGTCGCCGCCACGGCTCCAGGGTGAAACCGAGAAGCGTATCTTCCAGGATCTGGAAGTAGTTGCGCACCGTACTGGTCGACACGCCCGTTTCTCGCGCGACATTGGCGTAGTTGATCTGTTGGCCGTGACTGAATCCCACGACCTGCAGGAATCGGGAAAACGCGGGGATGTTTCTCGTCGCCGACTCGTCGATGATCTCCGCTTTGATGTAGTTGTACACGTAGGCTTTCAAGAGTGGTGAGGGCTCGTCGACGAGGTAATGGACGGGCAGAGCCCCGTGTTCCAGAACTCGGGCGAGATCGATCTCGCCGATCTCATGACTGGTCAGCGGCAGCATGTGAAAATCGATCGCGCGTCCGCCGAGGAGATTGCGGGATCGGTGCCGGAGTTTTCGCGCGCTCGACCCGCAGAGGATGAATCGAGTGGCCGTGTTCTCCAGTAGCCAGTGAACTTCCTCGAGCAGAGCGGGAACATGCTGGACCTCGTCGATGACAACAATCGGGGGCCGCTCCGCCAGGACCTCCTCGCGAAAAGTCCGCGGGCGTACGGTCAGCTCGGCGCTCAGCGTCGTGTCCAGGAGGTCATAGAACCTCGCTTCGGGGTAGCGATCGTGGAGAAAGGTCGTCTTTCCAGTTTGCCGCGCCCCCCATAAAAAGGCTGCAGCCGAGCCCGAGACGGGGTTCGGCACCCATGACAACTCTAAATCGCGTTTGAATTTGGGAATTCGTTGTGTCATGTGCTGATTATCATGTAATTCAGCAACTTAGTCAATGATTTTCAGGAATTGTTTTCGCCCGCCCTGAAGCGTCCGACGGTTCTCGGGTCGCGCCGGATACTGCAACTGAAAGGATATATGGTAGTTACGCTGGATCCACCCCCGCGCCCGGCAGGAATTCAATTGAGCTGCTAAGCGCGCGGCGAGCTCTCGGTCAGCGCCGGTTGACCTGTTTCGCGGAGTTCAAGCCGCCTGAAAAACGAGAACATTCAGAAAAGGGTAACGCTCGCGGAGTCGTTTGATTTCTTGCGCCACTCCCCGCTAACTCCTTGACGCTTTTTCGGTTTTGACATCCGCGCGCCCCTCGACTAGAATCCTCCTCGAAGATTCCTGCTCCCGATGAAACGCAGCTCTGTCAGGTGATTCACGGCCCTTGCCGCCGCTAGGGGATCGCATGATCGGCAAGACGATCTCGCACTACAGGATCCTCTCGAAGCTCGGCGAGGGGGGTATGGGCGTGGTCTACCGGGCCGAGGACCTCACGCTCGGCCGGACGGTAGCGCTGAAGTTTCTCCCCCCCGACTCGGTGGCCCGCGAGGAGGACCGGGCGCGGCTCGTGCACGAGGCGCGGGCCGCCGCCGCGCTCCTTCATCCCGGCATCTGCCCCGTCTACGAGATCGCCGAGGCGGACGGCCGCACCTTCA
>JAQVGR010000033.1 GCA_028696635.1 Candidatus Krumholzibacteriia bacterium
CTTTCTCGCTATCCAATTGACACAAGCCCCGTTACTCCTGCACACTGCGGCAATGCATGGAGGCTCATATGGATGAAGCGAAGGCGCATCACTGGCACGCCATCGAGATCGAGGAGGCCCTGCGACTGCTCGAAAGCTCAGAGGACGGCCTCGGCGAGGAGGAGGCCGGGCGGCGGCTCGAGCGGACGGGGCCCAACGCGCTCGCGGCGGAGGAGGGAGCCGGGCCGCTGAGGATGCTGCTGCGGCAGTTCCACAATCCCCTCATCTACCTGCTGGGAGGGGCGGCGGCGCTCTCGCTCTTCGTCGATCATCCGGTCGATGCGGGGGTCATCGCCGGGGTGATCGTCCTCAACGCCATACTCGGGTTCGTGCAGGAGTGGCGGGCCGAGGGGGCGCTCGCGGCTCTGAGGGGCATGGCGGCCCCGCACGCCAGGGTCCTGCGCGGCGGCACGCCGGTCACGATAGACGCGGCCGAGGTGGTCCCCGGGGACGTGCTGATCCTCGAGACGGGGGACCGTGTGGCGGCCGATGCGCGGCTGCTCGGCGGCGAGGAGATGCGCGTCGACGAGTCGGCCCTGACGGGGGAGTCCGAGCCGGTCGCCAAGGAGCCGGGGGAGCTCGATGAGGACACCCCCATGGCCGACCGCCGCGGGATGGTCTGGATGTCGACCAATGTCACCGGCGGGCGGGGGAGCGCCGTCGTCGTCGAGACGGGGATGCGCACCGAGATGGGCAGGATCGCCGGGGACGTGCGCTCGGTCGAGCGCGAGGCCACCCCTCTCCAGAAGCGGATGCACCGGCTGGGGATCTTCCTCGGGATCGGGGGGATGGGCCTCGCCGCGGTGGTATTCGTCCTCGGTCTCGTGCGGGGGTACGAGGCGGTCGAGATGCTGATGTTCTCCGTCGCCGTCGCCGTCTCCGCCATCCCCGAGGGGCTGCCGGCCGTGATCAGCGTGACCCTCGCGCTCGGCGTGCGGCGCATGGCGGGGCGCGGAGCCATCATCCGCCGGATGTCGGCCGTCGAGACCCTCGGGTCGACCCTTGTCATCTGCACCGACAAGACCGGGACGCTGACGCGCAACCAGATGACCGTCAGGCGCATCTGGGCCGGCGGGCGGATCTTCGAGACGACCGGCGAGGGGTACGATCCCGCCGGCGAGGTGCGCGGTGAGGACGGCGAACCCGTCGGAGGATCGCGCGGCGAGGGCGGAGGGCGGCCGGGCAGGCTCCCCGAGGCGCTCGACCGTCTCCTTACCATAGGGGTGCTGTGCGGCAACGCCCGTCTCGGGCGCGAGGAGAAGGAGTGGCGGGTCGAGGGGAACCCGAGCGAGGGGGCGCTGCTCGCCGCGGCGGCCAAGGCGGGGTTCGACGCGGAGCGCGTGCGCGGGGAGGTCGCGCGCCTGGCGGAGATCCCCTTCTCGAGCGAGGCGAAGTACATGGCGACCCTTCACCCGGACGGCGGGGGGGAGGGACGGATCGCGTACGTCAAGGGAGCGCCCGAGCGCGTGCTGAACTTCTGCACGCATGTCCTCGTCGACGGCCGTCGCGAGGAGCTCGGCGGGGGGCTGCGCGAGCGGATCCTCGCGGCCGGCGAGGAGTTCGCCTCCGGCGCGATGCGCGTCATCGCCGGGGCATTCAGAGAGATGCCGGGCGGGAGCGATTCGCTCGAGCGCTCCGATGTGGAGGGCGGCCTGACGCTGGCCGGGCTCTGGGGGATGATCGACCCGCCGCGCGAGGAGAGCCGCAAGGCTGTCGAGGATGCGATACGCGCCGGGCTTCGCCCGGTGATGATCACCGGCGATCACGCGACCACCGCCATGGCGATAGCCCGGCAGGTCGGGATCGCCGGCGAGGGGAAAGAGGCCGTGACAGGGAGCGAGATCGACGGGATGGACGGACCCGCCCTGGCGAAGGCCGCCCTCGAGATCGGCGTCTTCGCCCGCGTCACCCCGGCGCACAAGCTGCGGATCCTGCAGGCGCTCAAGGAGCGGGGACATATCGTCGCGATGACCGGCGACGGGGTGAACGACGCCCCGGCGCTCAAGGGGGCCGACATCGGCGTGGCGATGGGGATCGCCGGGACCGAGGTCGCCAAGGAGGCGGCCGACATGGTCCTGACCGACGACAACTTCGCCACGATCGTGCACGCCGTGGAGGAAGGGCGCGGGATCTACAACAACCTGCGCCGCGTCGTCTACTTCCTGCTCGCGACCAACCTCGGCGAGGTGATCACGCTGGCCGCGGCGCTCGTCGTCGGGATGGATCTGCCGCTGACGGCGGTGATGATCCTCTGGATCAACCTCGTCACCGACGGCGCCTGTACGGTGCCGCTCGGCGTCGAGCCCCGGCACGGCGATGTCCTCGCGCGGCCGCCGCGCGCCCCCGGCGAGTTCATCATCGACCGGCGGATGATGATCCGCATGGCGGCGCTCACCCCGCTGATGGCCGCCGGCACGCTCCTCCTGTTCCGCTACGCGCAGGGGCGCGGCGACCTCGCATACGCGCGGACCTGGGCATTCACCGCCATGGCCGCCTTCCAGTGGTTCCAGGCGTTCAACGCCCGCTCCGACCGCCAGTCGGTCTTCTCGATCGGCCTGTTCGGGAACCGGTGGCTGCTGGCCGGGATCGGCGCGGCGGTCGTTCTGCAGATATTCGCGATCCACACCCCCGTCGGCCGGATGCTTTTCGGGACGATGGCCCTCTCGTGGATCGACTGGCTGCTGATCCTCGCCGCGTCGAGCTCGATCTGGATCGTCGACGAGATCCTCAAGGCGACGGGAGCGTACGGAAAGTTGCCTGCTTGACCCCCGGCGGTATTCTGTAATATAATCTCCCCCAATATATTGGGCGGCTGCAGCACAGGGCGTTACACCCCGGGAAATCCATGACCACTCGCGAGATCGATGACCTCCTGTTCGGTCTGCTCGGCAGAGTCGACGGCGACGCCCGGCACCTCGGGTTCGTCGAGCCGGCCGTGCTGATCTTCGCCCGGTGCATCGAGGAGCTCGGCCCCGGGGCGTGCGATCAGCAGATCCGCCCCTACGCACCTTCGATGATCCATGCCCTCGATCCCGCGGTCATCCCGACACTCAACTACGAGGTCCTGAGCGCATTGCCGGGCGTCCTCGATCGCATCGGCGCCGTCGCGCCGGATGAGGCATCGGGGCATGTCGAAGCGATCCGCCGGTCGGCGAGGCAGTCCCTCGAACGGTATCGACGTCTCCTTGGCGAGGCGCCGGAGGGCGCCGCGGCGGCCTCGCCGGCAGACGAACCGCCCGGAGACTCCGCCGGCGGCCCGGCGCCCCCCGGCGTCAACCTCGCCCTCGTCTGGCAGTACGCCCGCGGGGGGTACGACTTCTCCCTTGGCAAGACGATACGGACCGGTCTCGATCTGGTCGTGGCCGGGGACAGATCGCTGACAAGGTCGTTCGACCCGCTGGTCGCCTTCTCGGGTCGTATACGCGAGGAGAGGGATCCGTTCGCCGTGCAGCTGCGCGCCGCCGTCTCGATCGCCGAGCATGAGTTCCGGCGGTACGGGGTCGGGGAGATACGCAGGCTCCCCCGCGAATATATCTACCGGATCTCGGAGCGGGGGCACGCGGCCGACTGGCTGAAGCTGTTCACCGGCGGGTCGGCCGGGCTCGGGTTCGCGCTGCTGGCGATGTCGACCCTCGACTCCCTCGATCTGCGCCGACGCAAGAGGGTCCTGCGAGACGATTTCGTCGTCACCGGCGAGGTCGACCCCGAGGGGAACGTCCGCGAGGTCGATGCGGGGAGCATGGGGCCGAAGGTTGCTGCCGCGTTCTACTCCGGCTGCCGCACCTTCGTCCTTCCCCACGCGAACCTCGAGGGAGCGAAGCTCGCGCTGGCCGCCCTCGAGAAACGGCACCCCGCGAGGCGCCTGGAGCTCTTCCCCGTCGCCAGGGCGCGGGAGGCGTACGAGGACCACAGGGTGACAGGGACCAGAGAGGTTTCGCCCGTGAGGATAGCCGCGGGGAAGATCGGGCGGATGCGCAAGACGATGGCGGCCGGCCTGGCCGTCTGCGCGGTCGGGGCGCTCCTGGGGATCTTCATTCCGCCGCGTATCGCGCGCGAGATCGTCACGTACGATTTCGACGGGGGGAGCATCCGCTTCTACAACCGGTACGGGTACAACTTCGACCGGTTCGATGTGCCGTACCACATCAGGACCGTGGACAACGATTACTCGGTTCATAGCGCTAAGTCGCACCGGCTCGTTCTCGGCGACGCCGACGGAGACACTCTCACCAGCGAGCTGATATTCATCAGCGTCGAGTCGAGGGAGGGGAGGAAGTCGCCGCACGGCAGGATCCACGTGCACCTGTTCTCCGGCGAGGGCCGGCTGCTCAGGCACCTGGCGGGGATGCCGGAGGTCGCCGGCAGCGATCCCGGCCCGGCCGGGGCGCATCGGAACTTCGGGTATTACTACGACATCGTCGAGGACGTCGAAGGCGACGGGCGCAAGGAAGTCCTCATATCCTTCGCCGATCTCGACTACAGCCTGAGCGGCATCATCAACGTGTCCCTCTCCCGGGGGGATTACCAGTGCTTCCTGCATCCCGGGCACATGATCCGTTTCGTCACCGGGGATTTCGACAGGGACGGCAGGATCGAGATCGCGGCCGCCGGGGAGACGTCCCTGATGCCGTCGGGGGTGATCGCCGTGCTCGATCCGGCGCTCATGCACGGGATGACCCCGCAGGCGCTCGACCGCGCGATACCGGGGTTCGCCGACGATGTCGCGATGCGCTACATCGTGCTCCCCGTATCCGATCTGCGCGACCTTCGCGAGGGGATACAGAAGCCGTTCATCGACACGATCATCAGGGACGAGAAGGGGCGGCTCCGCGTCGGGGCCCTCGAGGACAGCGAGAACGACAGGGGAAACGCCCTGTGGTACTATTTCGGTCCCGACTGGCGGTGCGAGGAAGTGGAAGAGACCGACGCGTACAGGGCGGCGCTGGCCCTCGGCCTTTCGGGGGAGCCCCTGGACGATCGCCTCGAGAAGCAGGCCGCGCGCCTCAAGGGGGAGTTCAGGTACTACACCGGCTCGGGGCTGTCCGATACGCCGGTCGTCAACGCGGGATATCTCGCCGCGCTCCGGAAACAGCGTCCCGCGGGGGTGGACAGTGTGCGCGATTGAGGGGAGATCGGATTTCGAGAGGGGCTTGCTCGCCGCGGCCCGCCGCGTCCGGGAGGCGTTCCTGGCGTGCGGGGGCGGCCGGATCGGCGAGGCGGAGCGCAGGGTCCTCGAGGAAGCGGTGAAGCGGGACATGCTCGTGCTGTACAAGGCCTGCTACGCCTTCGCGGTCGATATCGTCACGGCCAGGGTCAAGGGGCGGTTTCATCTCGACGGAGGCGAGGAGGTCGGCGATCTCGCCTGCGAGGCGGTCCTCCCGCTGTTCGGGCATCGCAGGAGATCGACGGGGTGCCTGGCGATCGTCGGCACGATGAACTCGCTCTTCGAAAAGAACCCCGCGCCGACCGGCGAGGACGTCGTCCGGTGGCTCCGGGCGACGGTCAACAGGCTTGTCGACGGCGTGAAGTGCGCGCGGCTCTACGAGAGCAACCCCGAGTACGTGAAGACGGCCAGGAAGATAGACCGCTATGTCAGGAACTCCGGGCGGTTCGTCCTCGCGGATTCGATTGTCAGGGATGCGCTCGTCGAGCTCGATCCGGCCGATCTGAGGAGACCGAGCGCGAGCGAGATCGTCTCCCTCTGCGGGAGCGCGAGCTCCATCCCTGCCTCGGTGCCGGCCGCGGTCGACCTGATATTCGACCTGCTGGCCGATGATCCGAGGTTCCGGTCGGCGGTCGAACTCCAGGTCCTGCGCGAGGCGGCCTTCCGCGTCCTCGATCCCCGGCTCCCCGGCCTGCCGCATCAGCGCCGCCCCGTCACCCCGTACGAGGAGTACCTGCTGGGGAGAGCGGCGGACGCCCTCGAGCAGACGCTGAGCGAAGCGGAGCGCGGGTACTCCTGGCGCAACAACTTCTCGGAGGCCGAGAGATGCGCGTTCATCGAGGCCGGGAGGGATTACCTGTACGATCTGGCGGCCTCCGGGAGGGCGACGCAGTCCGAGCGCTCGCTCCTCGCCGCCCATCTGGCCGGATGCACGAGCGCGGTCTACGAGACGGCGTTCAAGGGGAGCTTCCACAACTTCCTGCTGTATCTGGGAAAGGCCTGGCGCGCCCGCGCCGCGTCTTTTCCGGCCGGCGGATCGGGGGGGCTCTGAAACGGCGATGAATATTCCACGTGCAGTCTGCGGGAATGGCGGCATATGAATAGAGGGAAGAACGAACGACTCGCCGGAGGGGGGATGTGCCTGTCGGAGAAGATCCTCCGGACTCTCGCCATTCGACTGTCGGAGAAGGCCGGCCAGCGCGGCACGGCCGAGGAAGGTCCGCCGGATCGGATCCCGGGGGACCTTTTTGCCGGGGACGAGAAGGACATGCGCGAGCATATCGACAGATGCACGGTCTGCAGGAAGCGGCTGCTCGAGGAGATCTATTCCCTCTTCCGCGTCCGGGAGGCGTTCGGCGACCCGGCGAACGAGGAGCGGTTCGAGGCGGCGGTGCGAGGCGCCGTCCTCGTCGACGAGACGCGCGGGGAGGAAGTGCCGCCGTTGGAGACGGTCCTGTTCCCCGATCCGTACGACGAGCGCGGGGCCGGACCGGCTCTCGCCGCCGCCTCGGGCGGATCCGGCGAGCGGCCGCTGAGATATTCATCCGCAGACGGAAAGATCGTGCTCCGTCAGTATGCCGCCCCCGGCGATCCCCGCCCGAGGTTCAGGCTGATCGCCGACGATCCGCGGCTGGCGGCGGGGGCCGAGGTCGTCATCGGCGGCCGCACGTATACAACCGATGCGTCGGGATGCCTCGATCTCCCCGATGAGCGGCAGGCGCCCGCCTTCGGGGCGCGGATCGTCGTCAGATCGAGGAGCGTCTGAGATCCCGTTATTCCCCCGCTCCGACAGCCGCTCCCGGAACGGCAGCGCCCAGTCCGGCCCGATGCCGCTGCCGGAACATCTCCGGGTCCTTCGCGGCCTCGAGGCGCTTGCTCTCGAATCCCGAGCGCTTCGCCACGATCCGGTAGTCGAAGGCGATGTCGACCGGCTTGCCGTCCCCGGCGCGGACGGTGAAGGAGCGCGACGTCTTCTCCGAGACGTACAGGCCGCAGTCGCCGACCGGGGTGAGGAAGACGTGGTACGTCTCCCCGAGGTTGACCGTCTGGGCGAAGACCGGGTCGATCTCGACGGTCGCCTCGCCCCCGGAGAGCCGCCCCTCGCCGAAGTCCTCGAACCAGTTCTCGGCGCTCTGCACGCTGTAGACCTTTCGGTGGCCGTAGTCCTCGGTGGGGGCGACGGCGACGATCGGGCCGGTGGAGCCGAGCGTCCCGTCGGAGTAGACGCCGTACCCGTCGTCGGTGTAGCCGTAGACGCCGACCTGGCTATCCTGCATCGCCCCGCCGTCGGTGGCGGAGCCGTAGACCCCCGTGCCGCCCACCTGGTCGTCCGAATGGATCCCCGCGACGGCGATGCCGCCTCCCCAGGACGGTGACTGGTTGAAATACGAATACCCGATGATCGCCGCCTTGCCGGGGGTCGGGTTCGGACTGTGCACCTCGAGCCAGGCGTCGCCGTGCAGGATCGTCGTGCCGATCCCCACACGCCCTCCGTTGCCGATGACCATCTTCGCGCCGGAGCCCTCGCGGTACATCTGCACCGTCCCTTCGGCGGGATCGTAGAGCAGTCGCCACTGGGCCGTGCCGTTCTCGCTGAGGATCACACCGGAGGCGTAGCCGGTCGGGGCATCGATGTTCACGTATGTCGGGCCGGTGTCTTGTATGTGCAGCTTCTCCGAGGGGGTGTCGGTCCCGATGCAGATCTGCCCGTTTTCATTGAGGACGATACCGTTGTCGTCCGTCGGTGCGGTCGCGCTCGGGCTTGCGGCGAGGAACATCCTCGAATCATCATAGACGATATCCCGCCGGTGCCCGTTGTTCGAGTAGGCGATCAGGCCGGGCCAGCCGCCCGGCGTGCTGATCGCGATCTGCCCGAACGGGAGGTCGAAGCGGGCGAGGCCGTTGACATGGAGCGTGTGGTCGGGAGTCGTCGTGCCGATCCCGATGTGCGTGCCGTCGTTGTAGAGGAGGCTGCTCGGCGCCCAGGCCGAGCCGTTATGGCGGAGCGTCTGGCCCTCGCTCCCCACCGGCAGGCTCCCCCCCGAGCCGCCGGTCAGCGACTGCCACGCGACGCCCATGAACCCCTCGAAATCCGTTCCCGTCCAGCGGATCGTGCCGGGATTCATCCCGTCGGTCCCGCCGATCCTGATCGCTCCGTCCACGTCGAGCCGCTCGAGGGGGCCGGGCGTTCCGATCCCCACGTTCCCCGCCGGCGGGAAGAAGTTCGTCTCTCCCACGACCCCCCACGAGTTCAGGCTGTACGGGACGGCCATCAGTTGCACGCGCGGGAACAGCTCCGGCTCGCCGGCGACCGCCATCCCGAGCCAGTAAGGTTTGTCGAAGGGGATGTCGAGCGGCTGGATCGAGCCGAGAGCCACGTTGAATATCCCCTTCTCGACCATCACGTCTCGCGTGATCGACCACACCTCGGCGCCGCCGAGCTCTTCCTCGTACAGCTTGAACACGACGTTGTAGAAACCGTCGGGGACGGCCGAGCCGACGTCGTCGGTGAGGACCCCCTGGTAGCTGATGATCCTGGGCAGCTGCGCCGCGGCGGCGCTCACGAGGCAGCAGGCGAGCAGAAGCGATAACAACGGCTGGCGTTTCATCGCAGACCCCTTTCGCGCGTGATCGAGTGTGTGTGATTTCCCGGCTCGATAGTAGGACGTCAGCATCGATACGTCAAGGCCCCGTCCCCGGCTGTCCGGGGGCGGGGCCTCTGCATGAGGGGGTCTCCAGGCGGGTGCATCCTGCCGTCTACCGGTTCCCTGCCCTCGTCGTGTCGGGCAGGATCAGGCCTGCAATCCCGATCGCAGGCGAGTCGCCGCCGACGGCCCCCGCCGTGTCGGGGGCGGCGAAGGCCGTGTCGATACCGGCGACCTGCCACCTCTCTATCTCTTCCGCGAACCGGTGCGCGAGGTCGACGAGGTCGACCGGCGCGGTACCCGGCTGCTCGGCGACCTGCTCGACCCGCGCGAGGTTGGCGTACGCCTTGTCGTACCCCTTGTCGGCGAGGAGCGCGGAGCCGTAGGCATCCTCGGCCGCGCGCATGTGCCCGGTGCGCTCGAGGGCCATCCCGAGGTTGTTCCAGAAGACGGCGACGCTGGAGTCGATCTGCACGGCCCGCGCAAGCGCCGGCAGCGCCTCCTCGAACCTCTCCTGCCCGATCAGCAGCAGGGCGAGGTTGTTCATCGACCAGGCGTCGCGCTCGTCGATCCTGATCGCCTCGCGGTACTCGCCGGCCGCCTCGTCGTCCCGTCCGAGCCCGGCCAGGGCGCGCGCGCGCAGGCGATGGACGACGCCGGACTCGGGGTCGTGCTCGGCCGCGTTGTCGAGCTGCGCGAGCGCCTCGGCCGTCCGGCCGGTCTCCATCAGCACGCGGGCGAGGTTGAGCA
>JAQVGR010000034.1 GCA_028696635.1 Candidatus Krumholzibacteriia bacterium
CCGGCGCATGAAACGGGCAAAGCAGCCAGTCCGTACCGACGTTCCCGGGGTGCTGTTCCTCGAGATCGACGGTCTTTCCGAGGCGGTGCTCAGGAAGGCGATCGCGGGGGGGTACATGCCGACGATGGCGCGGTGGATCAACGGGGGAAGCCATCGGATCGTCGGATGGGAATGCGACCTCTCCTCGCAGACCTCGGCGAGCCAGGCGGGTATCCTGCACGGGAACAACCGCGACATCGTCGCATTCCGGTGGTACGACCGGAAGCGGGGCAGGATCATGGCCTCGAGCGATTCCTCGGTGCTCAGACTTCTCGAGGAGGAGCGGTCCGACGGGAACGGGCTTCTCGCAAGGGACGGGGCGAGCCGCGGCAATATGTTCTCGGGGGACGCGCCGAGCGTCATGTACACGGGGAGCACCCTCAGGGACCTCTCCCGCCTCCACGCGAGGGATTTCTACGCCTTCTTCGTGAGCCCGTACAACTTCTCGCGGACGCTCATCCTGTCGATAGGGGAGATCATCCTCGAGAAATACCAGTTCTGGAAGACGCGGGCCGCCGGAGTGCGCCCGAGACTCGGGCGGGACGTCCGCGGCGGGCTGTATCCCCTGATCAGGGCGGTGGTGGCCGTGTTCATGCGCGATCTGACCGTCTACACCCTGATCGGCGACATCTACGCCGGGGTCTCGTCTGCGTACGCGACCTTCGCCGGGTACGACGAGGTCGCGCACCATTCGGGAGTGGAATCGCATGACGCCCTGCGGACCCTTTCCCGGCTGGACAGGAAGTTCCGGCGCCTCGAGGAGGCCGCACGCGGCGCGCCCCGCCCCTACCGGTTCGTCGTCCTCTCCGACCACGGGCAGTGCAACGGCGAGACGTTCAAGCAGCGGTACGGGACGACGCTCGAGGGACTCGTGCAGAACCTCGTCACGGACGGATCGCGGGTGCGGGGCAGTCTCGGAACCGACGAGGACTGGGGGCACATCAACGCCTTCCTCACGGAGGCGATACACCATCAGCGCTCCGCGATGGCGGGGCCGCTGAGGAACGTCGTCAGAAGGCGGATCGACAGGGAGGGAAGGGTGGTGCTGGGACCGGAAGCGGATCCCCGCAAGCGGTCCGATCCGTCGGGATCGGAGCGGGAGGTCGTCGTGCTCGCCTCCGGGAACCTCGGACTGATCTATTTCCCTGGATTCGGGGAGCGGCTCGACGCCCGGCGCGTCGAGGAGCTCTATCCGGGACTGATCGCCGGGCTCGCCGCTCACGAGGGGATCGGCTTCGCGATGGTCGGCTCGGAGGAGCGCGGGCCGATCGTGATAGGGAGATCGGGGGTTCTAAACCTCGGAGACGGAAGCCTCGAGGGCGAGGATCCGCTCAAAGGGTACGGCAACAACGCGGCCGATCATCTGCGGCGGTCCGACAGATTCTCGAACGTCCCCGACATACTCGTCGTCAGCGTCTGCGTCCCCGAGAGGAACGAGGTCGCCGCGTTCGAGGAGCTGATAGGCAGCCACGGGGGTCTCGGCGGGGAGCAGGCCCGGCCGTTCCTCGCGGTCCCGTCGCGGTGGCGGGGGGAACAGGCGGATCTGATAGGCGCCGAAGCGGTCCACCGGCAGCTCAAGAACTGGCTGGATGCCGAACAGGACGGGGCCGCCTGAATCACAGGGAAAAGTCACTTGCCCATTGAGTTAATTCGTATATTCATGTATAATTAATTCCGCTTTAGAAGAAATCACTTGAAGTGCGCTTCGGGCCCCGGTGCGGCGGTTACTCGCGTGACCGACCGGGGCATCTCTCACAGCGGGAAGGTTTGTCATGTGCTCTCGCAGATACGTCTCGTCAACGCTCATCGCCATCGGTTTCACGGCCTCGATCGCGGTCCTCGCCTCGGCCCAATGGCTCGGGACGTGGAGATACCGGAGCCCGATCAGTATCAGCGGCGGCTGTCCCGATTCGCTCGAGCAGTATCAGGTGCTGATAGCCCTCGATGACGGATTCGATTTCGGTCTCGTCGGCCCGGACGGGAGCGATATCGCCGTTTCGACAGGCGAGGGAGGGATCCCCGTGCCGTTCTGGATCGAGTCGTGGGACTCGGCCGGGGCTCATGCGCATATCTGGGCCCGGCTCCCGCTTGTCACACCGGACGACACCCTGCTGTATCTCTACTACGGGGATTCGACCGAGACATCCGCTTCCGACGCCGATGCGACCTTCGAGGCGTACGACGGTTTCGAGGGATTTCCGACGGGGAGCGCGCCGCACACGCCGAATCCCGGTGAGTGGGAGCGTTACCCGGGGAATCCGATACTGACCGAAGGTCCGCCCGGGGCGTGGGACGATCACGGCGCAACCTACGCGAGCGTGATCTATGATTCCCTCGCCGGCGAGTTCCGCATGTACTATCACGGTTTCTCGGGGCCGACGCACCAGATCGGACTGGCGACCAGCACGGACGGCCTGAACTGGTCGAAGCACCCCGGGAACCCGATCCTCGTTCCCGGCCCGGAGACGTGGGATGCGTCGCAGGTCCGTGTGCCGATGGTCTGGAAGGAGGGGCTCACCGACTACCGGATGATCTACACGGGGCTCGGCAGCGGCGGGTTCCAGGTCGGGTATGCGACCTCCGAGGACGGTGTCGTCTGGACGAAGCACCCCTCCAACCCCGTCTTCAACGATCCGACGTGGGCGAACGGCGACACGGAGAACTGGGGCGTTATGAAGGTCGGAAGCGAGTACCTGATGTGGTACAGCGACTTCGGAATGAGACAGTCTGGTATCGCCGTCTCGACCGACCTCGTCAACTGGGCGCCGCATACCCCCGGGCCGATCTTCGCCTCGAGCGGTGATCCGGCCGATCAGAGGTACTCGCAGTTCTGCGCCTTCAGCTTCAAATACGGGGATTTCTACTACGTGCTCATGCCGTCCTATACGGCCGAGGCGAACTACAGCAAGAACTACCTGTACCGTTCGTCGTCGCCGTTCTTCCCCGATTCGGACCGCGAACTGATGCGAATCGTGCGGACCGTCGGCGCGGAGGGGGAGTGGGACGACCATGACGGCGACACGCCGTATGTCTTCACGCTCGACATCGAGCGGACGCGTTTCTTCAACGACGAGCTCTGGTGCTACTACTCCTCCGAGGGGGGAGGGGACTACTGGAAGGAGGGGCTGTTCATCGAGCACGACATTGCCGACGCGCTCTCTCCGGCCGCCCTCCCCGAAAAGACGATCGAGTGGCAGACAGCCGGCGAGATCGTGGTGACCGATGCGCCGGTCCGCTCCGGCGCGCGCGCTGTCAGGCAGAACGACACGTCGGAGGCGGCCGCGACGCAGCTCAGGGGATTCTTCGATGCGATGCAGGCGGGACGGGTGAGCGCGTGGATGCGCAGATCGTCCATATCCGCTGGGGATTACGACATCTATCTCTACGGCGGGACGTCGCTCGGGTGCGTCGCGGGGCTCGGACGCGAGGGGGATTTCCATTACTGGGACGGGGCGTTCCATCCGACCGGCGTCGCCTGGGCCGTCGACACGTGGTACCTCGTCACGATCCTCTACGACGCCGTCGACGGCCTGTACGACTTCACCGCGCGCGACGAGGCGATGAACGAGATCGTCCGCGTCGAGGATATCGCTTTCGGGAACGCCGCATACTCGATCGACCAGGCGATGATATACACCTCGGCACTGTACACCGGCGAGGCCTGGGTCGACGACTTCCGCCTGGCGAAATGGTGCGGAACGGAATTCGCCGCCTCGGTCGGAGAACGAGAGGAGTATGCCACCGACGCGCCCCCGGGGCAGGTCATGCCCTCGGCCGCAGGAATTCTGAGGATACACCCGAATCCCTTCAACCCCGCCGCCACCGTCAGGTTCCGGATCGAGCGGAGGGCGCGGGTGACGATCGACGTCTACGACCCCCGCGGCGCGCATGTCGCGCGGCTTCTCGAGGGGGAGCGTGATGCGGGGGAGCACTCCGTCACATGGGACGGTACGAACGGCCGCGGCGTGCGGGTCGGCTCGGGGATCTACTTCTGCCGCCTCGTCGCCGGTCGCGACAGCGAGGCGAAAAAGATGATCCTCCTGCGATAGACGCAGGAGGATCACCCGATCAGCTGTCCGTCCGGCCGGTCCGCGGGCCGGTGCAGCGCATCATCTGAGAAGAACCATCTTCCTCGACACCGCCGTCTTCCCCGCCGTCAGACGGTAGAAGTAGACCCCGGAGCTCACCGTCGCTCCCCGGGCGTCGCGTCCGTCCCATTCCGCCCTGTGCTCTCCGCGCTCCTGCATCCCGTCGACGAGACGGACGATCCTGTGTCCCGCCGCGTCGAAGACGTCGAGGCTCACGGGTGCGCGCTGCGGGAGGTAGTATCCGATCGAGGTCGACGGATTGAACGGATTCGGGTGATTCTGCCCCAGCGAGAGCGCCCGCGGCGTCGCCCTGACCGGATCGGTCTCGAACAGCGTCCACTGCCGGTCGCCGGTGTCGATGTCGACGCGGTACCGGTAGACACAGTCCGGCTCGAACGACTCGTCGCGCACGGTGAAACGGAAGTCCTCGCGCTCGATCGCCGCCCCGGTCAGTTCCTCGAATTCGCCGCCGGGCATTTGCGCGCGGAGCACGGCGAACCGCATCTGCGAGTCGCTCGGCTCGAGTAGCCACGAGAGCTCGATGAACGCGCCCCTGAACTCGGCGGACGAGGAGAGCAGGTACGTCGAGACGACCGGATTCTCCTCGGCGCCGACGACGACCTCGGGCTCGCCGCACCATTTCATCAGGCGCATGTCGTCGATGAATCCGTCGCCCGTGAAGCCCGAAGATGTGTAGAACATCGCTCGGTCGATGAACGATCCGGCGCCGCCGAAGGCGACATCCCCGACGTGGACGATCTCGTTCATGTGAAGATCGTAGACGACGAAGTCGTACCGGTCGACGGCGACGTCGAAGGCCAACGTGACCAGATACCATGTGTCGACGGACCACGCGACGCCGGTGGCCTGGAACGCTCCGTTCCAGTAATGAAAGTCGCCGTTACGGCCGAGCCCGGCGACGCACGAGAGCGTCGAGCCCCCGTAGAGGTATATGTCGAGGTCGCCGTTCGATGTCGTGGTGCGCCGCATCCACGCGCCCAGCCTCCCCGACTGCCGCGAGGGGAACGAGACCGCCGCCGAGACGGCCGCGCTCGTCGAGGTGTCTCGCATGCGCACGCTGCGCACGCCGTGTCTCACGGGCGAGTCGACGACCTGGGCGTCTCCCGAGACCGCCCAGCTGATTTCGCCCCCGGGCAGCGGGGCGTCGGCCAGCGCCCCGGCGATGTCGGTCTCGATCAGCAGGCCTTCCTTCCACATGTCGCTCCCGCCTTCAGCCGCGTAGTAGCACCACAGCTCGTCGTTGTAGAACTGCGTGCGCTCGATGTCGAGCGTGAAGAGGCAGGGGGTGTCGTTGTCGTGATTGTCCCACTCGCCGGCGCCGCCGACGGTGTGGGCGATGCGCACTAGGTGCCGGTCCGCCTCGGGGAAGTACGGGGATGTCGAGCGGTACAGGTAGAAGCTGCTGTAGTTCGCCACGCTGCTGTACGAAGGGACGAGCACGTAGTAATACTCCCCGTAGCGGAAGCTGAACGGGCAGAACTGCGAGTACCGGTCGTCGCTCGCGACGCCGCTCGAGGCGAATATCGGTCCCGGCGTATGTGGGGCCCAGTTTACGAGGTCGGTCGAGACGGCGATCCCCGACTGCCGCATCCCGAAATTGCTGTACCACATCAGGTACTCGCTTCCGACCTTCATCACGCCCCAGTTTTCCGTCTGGCCCGACGCCCAGGTCGGGTCGTTGAAGACGGGGTTGGAGGGGTGCTTTGTCCACGAGATCCCGTCCGCCGAGGTGGCATATCCGATCCGCATTCCGCCGCTGCCGTTTCCCGTGTAGATCATCCGGAAGTCGGCGAGCCCCTCCTTCCAGACCATCGGCACACGGACCGACCCGCCGTCCCAGTCGGCCGGCCCCGGCGTCATGACGGGATTGCCGGGGTACTTCGTCCACGCGAGGCCGTCGGGGCTCGTGGCGAGGCCTATCTGATGGATTCCCCCCGAGGAGAATCCGTGGTAGTACATCCGGAATTCGCCGGCGAGCGAGTCGTATATGACGCTCGCGAAGGTGGCGCCGTGGTCGTCCCATGTCCCCGCCGGTCCTGGTTCGAGGAGCGGATTGCCGGGGTACCGCGACCATTCACCGGGATTCAACCCGCCCCCGGAGGGGGCGGCGCCGAGGGCGTAGTCCTCGAATCCGTCGTAGACCTCGAAGGTCGCCGCGGGATCGGCCGCGGTCACCGCCGCGGCGTTTCCGTAGTAGACGAAGAGCAGCGTGTCGGCGGCACCGAGGACGGGGACGTTGACCCACAGTGCGCCCGACCCGCCGACGACATCCCAGTCCTCTATCCAGTAGGGGAGCATGGACTCTCCGTCGGAGGCCGTGAAGCGCATGTCTCCGGCATCGCCGCGGGGCTTGCCGAAATCGAACCCCGAATCGAGCATGACGAGGACCTGATAATCCTCCTGCGCTTCCGGGCATGGGCTCGTCACGGTCACGGGGCGGCGGTAGAGCCATCCGTACAGCCAGCCGGCCGATACCGCGGCGCAGAGCAGGGCTACCAGCACGACGGCGGCGGCCGCCATGCGGGACGAGAGCCTTGCATGCATGGTTCACTCCTTTTTACGTGGTAGTTCGGGTAACCAATTGAATTACATTGGATATTGTATCAGATTTAATGTCGATTATCAAGCGCTCAGTGCCGTCCTACAGCCACTTCTTTCTGCGGAAGTAGAAAAGCATCGCGAGCGCGACGGCCCCCATGACCGACCATACCGCCGGATACGCCCACCGTACGCGAAGCTCCGGCATGAAATCGAAGTTCATCCCGTAGATCCCCGCGATGAAGGTCAGGGGGATGAAGATCGTCGCGATGATCGTGAGCACCTTCATCACCTCGTTCATCCGGTTGCTCACGCTCGAGAGGTATATGTCGAGGATACCCGAGATCATGTCACGAAGGGCCTCGATGGTGTCGATCACCTGGATCGTATGGTCGTAGACGTCCCGCAGGTACTGGCGTGTCGTCTTCGCGATCAGCTTCGACTCGAGACGCTCGAGTCCGCCGACGACCTCGCGCAGCGGCCAGACGGCCTTGCGCAGGTATATCGTCTCGCGCTTGAGGGCCCGGATCTCGTGCAGGGCCGCGGGATCCGGATCGGTGACGATCCGCTCGTCCATTTCCTCGACCCGATCGCCGACCGTCTCGAGGATATGGAAGTAGTTGTCGACTATCACGTCGATCAGGGCGTACGCGAGGAAATCCGGGCCGGTTTTCCGCATGCGGCCCTTTCCCTGGCGGAGGCGCTCGCGGATGGGGTCGAACACGTCGCCGGGCCGCTCCTGGAAGGAGACCACGTACCGGGGGCCGACGAGGAGGCTGATCTGTTCCGAATCGATCTCACCGGTACGGGCTGCCGGGGAGAGCATCCGCAGGACGACGTAGAGGTAGCTCTCGTGGTCCTCGAGCTTCGGACGCTGGCGGGTGCTGACGATGTCTTCGAGAACCAGGGAATGAACGCCGAGCAGCTCGCCGATCCTCTCGATCAGGGCGGTGTCGTGCAGACCGTCGATGTTGATCCAGCTCACCGATCGGTCGTCGGGAAACGGCAGGGCTTCATCGATAGAGGCGATCTCCCGCTCCTCGAATCGCTCCTCGTCGAACCTGATCAGCGTCATCCTGACGCCTTCGGCGGCTCGCTCGCCGAGATAGATGACCGTTCCGGGAGGCATCCCGGTTTTCCTGTGGAACCCGCCTCCGATCCCGGGCATCGATCATCGCTCCTTCTGAAGACATGTTCCCGTTTCCGTGCAACGAGGACGACCCCGGCCAGTGTAGGCGAGATCCGTCCCCCGGTCAAGGCGTCGCGCTGCCGGCGCGCGGCCGTTTCCCCGCGCCGATTTTCATTGTCATGCGCTTCAAGGGCTGTCAGAATCAGCCGACACGGAGGTGTCGACATGCAGATCAAAGGATTGATACTCCACGCACGCGAAGAATTCGTCAAGGAGCACTTCGGCGAGGAGGCGTGGGAGAGCGTCCTCGATGCGCTCACCGAGGAGGACCGCTCGATCCTCAAGGACATCGTCATCACGGGAAAGTGGTACCCGTTCGAGGTCGGCGAGCATCTCGACAACGCGATCGTCGAGGTCCTCGGGGGAGGGGACGAGAGCGTATTCGAGGAGGTCGGGGCCAAGTCGGCCAAACGAAGCCTGACAAAGGTGCACCGCTCGTTCCTCACGCCGGGCGATCCGCAGGCGTTCATGAGGAAGGCCGATATGATCTACAAGTTCTACTACGACACGGGGCGTCGAGAATACGAGGAGACGGGGAAGAACTCGGGCGTTCTGACGACCTTCGACGCCGAGACGTACTCGGCGCCCGACTGCCTGACCGTCGTCGGCTGGTACAAGGAAGCCCTCGTGATGTGCGGCGCCCGCAACGTGAAGGTTGTCGAGGACGAATGCCGCGCAAAGGGCGGCAGCTGCTGCAGGTACCGGTTCAGCTGGGAGATCTGAGGCCCGGTCGCGGGCGGCGATGTCGGTGCGATCCCTGATAACGGCTCTCTCCACCGCCGCCGCGGCGGTCGCGGCGGCCTGCGCATGGGCGCCGGCGTTCGCCGCCGATTATTCCGTCGCTTCCCCCGACCGCTCGATAACTGTATCCGTCTCCGACAGAGGGGGGACCTGCCGCTACCGCGTGACGAAGGACGGTGCCGAGGTGATCAGGCCCTCGGCGCTCGGATTCCGGTTCGGTGACGGCATCGACCTGTTCGAGGAACTCTCGATACTATCCGCCTCGCGCTCAGCTTCCGACACGCTCTGGGAGCAGCCGTGGGGCGAGCAGCGCCTCGTGGAAGACCGGCACAGCGAACTCGCCGTCCTCTGCGAGCGCGCGGACGGGCGCCGGCGCATGCTGATAGTCTTCCGGGTCTTCGACGACGGGGTGGGGTTCAGGTACGAGCTGCCGGGCGGCGGGATCGGCGGGGCGTTCGATCTGATCGAGGAGAAGACCGAATTCGCGCTCGCCGGAGACCATGCAGCATGGTGGATCCCCGCGCTCGAGAACAACAGATACGAGTATCTCTACACGGAATCTCCGGTCAGCGGAGCGGGGACCGTTCACACCCCGCTGACGATGCGGACTTCGCAGGGGATCTATCTCTCGATCCACGAGGCGGCCCTGACCGACTGGGCGAGCATGGCGCTCGCATCGGAGGCCGGGAACGTATTGAGATGCCGGCTTGTTCCGTGGTCGGACGGAGTAGCCGTCCGGGGCACCATGCCCGCCGTCTCCCCCTGGCGGACGATAACCATCGCCGCAGACACGGGCGGGCTCGTCACGTCGACGCTGATCCTCAACCTCAACGAGCCGTCACGTATCGCCGACACCTCCTGGATCAGGCCGG